>CAZGOX010000189.1:0-5351 GCA_964527955.1 uncultured Opitutaceae bacterium
TACAGGGCCAGCGACGGATGGCTGCGAACCCGCAGGATCTTGTCCCGGGCCTGCCGGAGAAACAGGGCATGATCCGCCGGATCCGGTCCGTCCACGGGATTGGCGAGCCAGAAGTCGTCCCATACCAGGATGCCGTTCCGGTCGCACGAGTCGTAGAATTCGTCGCGCCCCACCATGCCGACCCAGTTGCGGATCATGTTCAGGTGCATCTCCCGGTGCATGCCCACCCGAAGGTCGTAGCCTGCAGCATCGCACCGGAGCATGCCCTCGTCCATGCCCCAGTTTCCGCCGCGCAGGAGGATCCGCCGTCCATTCACGTACAGGAAGAGGACTCCCTTGGCCACCTTGGCATCGACCTGGCGAATGCCGAAGGTCACGGTCTTTTCATCGCCGACCTCGCCGCCGGACTCTATCCGCAGGCGGAGCCGGTACAGCGCCGGGTCGCCGTAGCCGTTGGGCCACCAGAGGCGCGGGTTCGCGATGCGGAGACCCGGGATTACCTGCGGATCGATGGCGACCGCCAGGGTAGACTGCGCCGGCACGGTGATTGGGCGGCGGAATTCCAGGGGCCCGATCGTCCCGACGAGGTCGGCGGCAATGGAGGCCTTCGTCGTGTTGCGCACCTCCATGCTTACGGTGAGGTCGGCGCTCGACGTGTCGGGAAGGGGCAGCCGGGAGGACACCCACGGGTCGACAAGCGACAAGCCGCCGGTCGCAGCGATCAACACGTGGTTCCAGATCCCGGCATTGCGTCCGCGGATTGTCGGCAGCCAGTTCCAGCCTATGCTGGAAACGAAGGTGGGACTGTCGAGGCCCAGGACGCCTCCATTGCCGAGCGACTGGAAGAGCACCTTGTGGTGCGCGGCGCCGGGGTGGGCGACCGGGTGCACAAGTACTGCAAGGCAGTTTTTCTCCCCGGGCAGGGCGAGGGCTGTGATGTCGAACTCCTCGCGCGAGAGCGCCGTCCGGATCCTTCCCAGGGCGCGGCCGTTGAAATACACGTCGGCCCTCCAGTTCACGCCCGCGAACCGCAGCCACACCTGCCTTCCCGAAAACCCGGCGGGCAGGGCGAACGTGTCCCGGTACCAGAAGGACTGGCCGTTGAAAAAGTCCTCGGGGATGTCCTCGTTCTGGTCGCCGAACCATGGGTCGGGGAACGCGCCCGCAGCCACGTAGGAGGTCAGCACGGTCCCCGGCACGACCGCCTTGATCCAGCCGGCCGGCGCAAATCCCGGACGGGAAATCGCACCCGGGTCGTCGCGAACGAACTGCTCCGCCTGCAGCTGCCATCCGCCGCCATCCAGCAGGATATTGGGCGTTGGATTGCCGTCGCTTGCTTCAGCTCCCGCCACGCTTGCCCCAATGATCACGGCGAGTGCGATTACCGACTGGATCTTCCATGTCAACATGGGTGGACCTTTGGAAGACGGTTGCCAATTGCGCAAACACGAGCAGTGAATTTCGGAAGGCTCGCTGTCATACCCCATAACCCATGCCGTTTGTCACCCCTGACACAACCCAGCACCAGTACGATGCGATCGTGGTCGGTTCGGGGGCCGCCGGGGGACAGGCGGCGTACACCCTGACCATGGAGGGTGTGAGGGTCCTCATGCTCGAGGCCGGCAGGAGCTACGACCCCTCCACGGAGACGCCGATGTTCCAGACCAATGGCATGGCCCCGCTCGGGGGTGTCGGAACGCCCGACAAGGGCTTCGGGTTCTACGACTCCACGGTCGACGGGGGCTGGGAGGTGCCCGGCGAACCCTACACGAACGCGTCGACCGACCCCGAGCGGCAGTTCCGCTGGTGGAGGCCCCGCATGCTGGGGGGCCGGACGAACCACTGGGCCCGCCATGCGCTGCGCAACGGCCCGTACGACTTCAAATATCGGTCGCGCGACGGCCTTGGTTTTGACTGGCCGGTCTCCTACGACGACGTTGCCCCCTACTACGACAAGGTCGAGATGCTGATCGGCGTGTACGGGGCGAACCTCGGCATGGAGAACACGCCAGACTCCCCGGAAGGGATCCTGCTGCCGCCACCCTCTCCCAGGGCAGGCGAGCGCCTGGCCCAGCACAGGGCAAGGAAGATGGGTATTCCCATTGTCCCGTTCCGCCGGGCTGTGCTCACGCAGCCTCTCGATTACACGACCTTGCCGGCGAGGATCCATCCCGGAAACCCGCGGGCGCAGCGGATCCTTGCGGACGACATGAAGGCGAGGTCGGCATGCATCTGGGCGACGCCCTGCGGAAGGGGATGCTCGATCCGGGCGAACTACCAGTCGACGACCGTGCACATCCCGCCGGCCATGGCCACGGGCAATCTCGACATCCTGCCGAACGCCATGGCGCGCGAGGTGACCCTGGGGCCCGACGGGACCGCGAACGGAGTGAAGTACATCGACAAGAAGACCGGCGCCGAGCGGTTCGTCCGGGCCCGGGTCGTCGTCCTTGCGGCCGGCGCCTGCGAGACGGTCCGCATCCTGCTCAATTCGAAACCGCAGGGTTTCCCCCGGGGCCTCGCGAACTCAAGCGGGATTGTCGGGCGCTACATCATGGACACCGTGGGGGCGGGGATTGGCGGCCAGATACCGCTGCTCGAGGGGCTCCCGCCGATGAACGAGGACGGCGCGGGGGGCTCCCATTTGTATGCGCCCTGGTGGCTCTACAAGGAGCAGGCAGCCGGGCAGCTCGGGTTTCCCCGCGGGTACCACATCGAGTTCGGGGCCGACAGGTCGCCGCCCGCGGGCAATGGAATCGGCGAGATTGCAGCCCTTGCCGGGGGCAGCTACGGGCGAAAGCTGAAGGCCGATGCCAGGCGCTACTACGGATCCTTCATGTTCTTCTCGGGCCGGGGAGAAATGATCCCCAACGAAAAGTCCTTCTGTGAAATCGATCCGTCGGTGAAGGACCGCTGGGGAATCCCGGTCCTCCGCTTCCATTGGCAGTGGTCGGACCACGAGCTCCGACAGGCCCAGCACATGCTGAACACGTTCAGGGACCTGGTGGTGGCGATGGGCGGAAAGGTGATCCCGCGTCCAGAATACAATGGGCGGCACTCGATTTCGCAGGGCGGATTCATCATCCACGAGGTGGGCGGGGCGATGATGGGCTCCGACCCCTCCACCTCGGCGACCGACCGCTGGGGCCAGACCTGGGACGTGAAGAACCTGTTCCTGGCCGACGGGGCCACGTTTTGCTCGAATGCGGACAAGAACCCGACCCTTACCATCATGGCGATGGCGTGGCGCGCGGCGGACCGGATCGTGGAGAAGATGCGGCGGAAGGACCTTTGAACATGGAATCAACCCCATCTCCCCGGATCGACCGCCGAACGGCGATCAAATGGATGCTGACTGCATCGGCCTCCGCCCTGCTTTGGGACCAGCGCCTGGTCGGCGGTCCCGCAGCCCCGCCGGCCGCCAGGGGCTATGGCACCGATCCCGACTTGCTGCGCGCCTACAAGCCCGGCGATGTCTGGCCCCTGACGCTGAGCGACGCACAGCGCCGGACCGTGACCGTCCTCTGCGACATGATCCTCCCGGCCGATGAGCTTTCGCCGAGCGCCAGCGCGGTCGGCGTCCCTGATTTTGTGGACGAGTGGATCAGCGCCCCCTATCCCGACCAGGCGGGGGACAGGAAGGTGATACTCGACGGGCTGGCGTGGCTTGACGCCGAGTCGTCGAGGCGGTTCGGGTACGACTTCGCCGCCTGCGGGCACATGGAGAGGACCGCGATTTGCGACGACATCTGCAGCGAGGCGGTCGCCAGGCCGCAGTTCGGCGAGGCGGCCCGGTTCTTCGACCGGTTCCGGTGCGTGACCACGGGCGGGTATTACACCACGCCCGAGGGAACCAAGGACCTTGGCTACGTGGGCAACGTCGCGCTTACCCGGTTCGACGGGCCGCCGCCGGAGGTGTTGCAGCGGCTCGGGATCACCGATTGACCCCTTCTACATGGAAATGGTCCTGATCTCAGCGCAATCCGCGGACGGCTTCATAACCTTCCACGATGAGCCCGGCTCGGGGTTCGCCTCGTCGTCCGACCGTTCCTACTTTCGGAAGGCCCTGGCGGGGTTCGACTCCAGCATCATGGGGTCCGCCACCTTCCAGGCCTCCCGGTCCATGATCCTCGGAAGCCTGACCAGGGAACGCCGGAGGTTCGTCCTCACCCGGGACCCGGCCAGGTTCGCGAAGGATGCCGCCCCGGGAATGCTGGAATTTACAGGCGAGACGCCGCAGGCGCTCGTCGGCCGCATGAAAGGGGAGGGGCACCGCCGCTGCGCGCTCCTCGGCGGGGCCAGGATCCACAGCCTGTTCCTGGAGGCAGGGCTTGTGGACGAGCTGTGGCTCACAGTCGAACCGTGCCTGTTCGGCGCCGGGGTGCCGTTCCTTCGGGCTCCTGCCGACATCAGCATGAGGCTGCTGGGGCACGAACGACTGGACGGGAGCGACACCCTGCTGCTGAGGTACTCGCTGCGCTAAAAGATGGCACTTTTCTGCCTGTGGCGCGTCTTACTTGATGGAACCTGAACCCTATCATTCTTTGTCCGACAACACTGCCATGAATATCACGAAGTTTATCGCCGCGGCCGCCATGGCTGCCGCAATCCTGAGTGTGGGCGCGCATGCCCAATCCACGGCCCAGGCGCTGGCCCCCTCTCCCCAGGTCACGCCGACCCCGAATGAAGTGATTTACCTTCCGCAGCTTCCGACCGCGGCCGATCTCGTCAACGCGGCGGCCGCAAGCCATGGCGTTTCGATCCAGAAGATCGACCAGACAAGCACCCAGATCACCGTGGTTTACAAGTATGTGTCCGGGCAGACCCTCACGGTGGCCTACAATTTGATCGCGGCAGCCGACTCGGGAGCGGTTCCGGCGCCGGGTGTGGCAACGGTCCCCGCACCGGCGACCCCCGCGCCCGCGGTCGCCTACGCTGTTCCCGCTCCTTACTACTACGGGTATGGCCCCGACTATGCCTACTATCCGGCTTGGTATCCCCCGATTGCGATTGGCCTTGATTTGGGCTGGGATTTCCGCGGCGGCTGGGGACGTGGCGGCTGGGGTCACGGCGGCTGGGGACATGGCGGCGGCCACTGGCGGTAAGGCCGCCGAGCCGCGACGCGTCTGGTCCGATGTAGGTCAGCGAGCTCGCTCGCGCCTTCCCTGAGCGCGAGCAAGCTCGCTGACCTACGACGGCTCTTGCGGTCCCTTTTCCGTTGACCCTCCGGGCGGGTTCGGAGTTTGCTGACCCCTTCATTATGGGGTGGGTCGCGCAAGCGATCGTTCCCTGCACACGGAGAGGTGACAGAGTGGTCGAATGTGCATGATTGGAAATCATGTGTACCCGCA
>CAZGOX010000190.1:0-2838 GCA_964527955.1 uncultured Opitutaceae bacterium
TTTGTCGCCATGCTCCTGCCGGTCCTGGGCTTCGTGAAGATGTCCTATCTTTGGCACAGCCCGGTTGCCGACCATTTCGAATACCTTGCATTGATCGGCGTCGTTTCGCTCGGGGCCGGAGCCGGGGCGAAACTGGCCCGGCGGCTGCCGCCTCTCCGGCCGCTGCCCGTGGTCTTGGCCGAGGTGACCGCGGCCCTCTTCTTTGCGCTGAGCTGGAGCCATGAGAGGGTGTTCCGGGACGAGGAGACGCTGTGGCAGGAAACCCTTGCAAACAATCCCAACGCATGGGCGGCTTATGCCGGCCTTGGAGTCAGGTACTTCCAGCAGGGAGCGCCGGCCCAGGCCGCGCGATTCTTCTCGCGGGCGCTTGCCCTGGAGCCGCGGCACCCCCTGCTCCTCAACGACTACGGGAGCGCCCTTGCCGGGCTGGGCCGCCGCGAAGAGGCTGCGGCCCAGTACAAGCTGGCCCTGGAGGTGCTGGACCACCCGCTGCTTCGGCAGAACCTGGTGCAGGTGCTGCTGGACCTCGGACGCTATGACGAGGCCCTGCTTCAGGCCCGCCTTGCGGTCCGGGCGTTTCCGGACGAGGCGGCCCTGCACAACCTGCTCGCGGAGGCGTGCCTGAAGCGAAGCCTTGCCGTGGAGGCCGCGGCCGAGGCGCGGCGGGCGATCGAGCTGGATCCAAGGCTGGCCTCGGCAAGGAAGACCCTCGCCGAGGCCCTGGGAAACTGACAGCCTGCCAATGCCACCCGACGTGCCACGCTCCCACCGACTGCTCGCCTGCTTCAACCTTGCGATGCTGGGCGCAGCGGTGATCGCCGTGGGCGCGCTGCTCTGGCCCCAGTGGCTCCACAACCCCGACCTGGCGCACGGCCTGTTCATGCCCGTGGTGTTTCCGATCCTCCTGATTGAGAGCCTGCGGGCCCGCAATGGCAAAGGGGTCATGCCAAGTAGAGTGGGGTCGGCTTTGGTCGGGATCCTCGCCGCTCTCAGCGTGGCGGCGCTCGGCGCGGCCGGACTCTATGCCTCGGTTCTGGGCTGGTCCCATTCGGTCGCGCTCTTTTCCCTGGCCGCCTCGCTTGCGCTGATGATCGGCGCCGCCTATGCGGCGTGCCCGGGGGAGCAGGGCGGTGCGACGCCCTTCAACTGGACCGCAGTCGTGGCCGCGGGACTCTGGCTGCTGTGCGCTCCCATCCCGAGCGGGACCTACACCAGGATCACCCTCGCGCTGCAGCTGGGCGTGAGCTCGGGAGTGCTTGGCGCCCTGCACCTGCTCGGGATAGCGGCAGTCCGCCACGGGAACATCATCGAACTCGCGAACGCGATGGTCGGCATCGAGGAGGCGTGCAGCGGGGTGCGAAGCCTGGTTTCCTGCGTCTTCGCCGGGCTGTTCTTCTCGGCGACCCTTGTCCGCCGTCCCTGGTCGCGGCTCCTGATCGTCGGGCTGTCGGTGCCCCTGGCGCTGGTGATGAACTTCATCCGCTCGCTTGCATTGACCCTGATGGCCAACGACGGGATCAAGGTCGCCGAGACCTGGCACGACCTGACGGGATATGCCGTGCTCGGCGTGACAGGGGCGGTTCTGGGCGCCTTGGCCATGCGCATGGGGCGCGCCGACGTCGGCGAAGGGGTCATGCCAAGCAAAGTGTGGTCGGAAAATCGACCACACCTTGCTTGGCATGACCCTTTCGCGCAGCCCCAGCGGATCCTCGCGCTCGGGCTGGTGCTGTGCGCCGCCCTCGCGGCCTTTTTCCTATCCCAGGCGCGCGCGCTTCCCCCCGCCCCGGGCCCGGCCCCCGACCTCATGGCCCTGCTGCCGGCCGGCGCGCCGGGCTGGAGGACCATCGAGAATCCCGGGGTGGCCGCGTTTGCCGGGGTCCTGCGAACCACGGCGCTTGCCCAGCGCACCTATGTGAGGAACGGGCGCGACGGGCAGGAGGGGATCATCGTGTACCTGGCCTACTGGCCGCCCGGGGCGACGGCCGTCAGCTCCGTGGACCTCCACACCCCCGACATGTGCTGGCCCGGGGCGGGGTGGGTCCTGGAACCGGCGCCACGGAGCCGGGAGGCGCTCTCGGTGGGCGGGCGGGCGCTCCCCGAGGCTGAGTATCGATTTCTTAAATACGAAGGCACGTACCCCCAGAACGTCTGGTTCTGGCACCTCTACGGGGGGCGGCCCGTGGCCTACCGAAACCCGTATTCGCCCCGCGGGCTGCTGGGGATCGCGATGAGGTATGGGTTCCGGCGGGACGGCGACCAGCTGTTCGTCCGCATATCGAGCAACCGCCCGTGGAGCGAGATCGCCGGCGAGCCCCTGGTGGAGGGGCTCTTCCGGAAGCTCGGGCCGCTGGGCCTCTGAGATGGGCACCCCCTCCCCAAGGCCCGTGAATCCATGAATCCAGAAGCGCCGCGCAGACCATCGACGCCGTGGGGCGCATGTGCGGGGGTGACGGCCCTCTTCCTCCTGCACGGGCTCACGCTGTGCCGTGCGGTGTATCCGTGGGGCGACGAAGTCATGCACGTCGACCCGGGCGCAAACTGGGCCCTTGGACACGGGTTCACCTCGACCGCGTGGACGTTCCAGGGCGCCCATGAGTTTTTTTCCGGGTATCCTCCGCTCCATGCGTTTGTGGCGGGGGTTTCCATGAGGTTGTTCGGATTCGGGATGCTGCAGGCCCGCATGCCCGCGCTGCTCGCGGCGTGGGCCGGCACCCTCCTGGTCGTAACCCGTTCGGCCGCGTGCGGGCTCGTGACGCGGAGGTCGCCGCTGCTTGCGGTCGGCCTCACGCTCGCCGGCTGCTACAGTCTCATGTTCCTGCACCAGGCCAACAGGCCCGA
>CAZGOX010000190.1:2938-5350 GCA_964527955.1 uncultured Opitutaceae bacterium
CTCCTTGTCGCCGCGATCCGGGGGGAATCTGACGGGGTCCGGCGCCTGGCGCGACTTGGCCTTGCGTTCAGCACCGGGATTTGCGCCTGCCTCTTCCTCGCCGCACACATTGGAATCTACTACGGATGGATGTTCCTCGTTCCGGCGGTGGTCGCCTGGGGGGCGCTCTGGGAGCGGTTTCAAAGGCGGCCCTTGTGGTGGGCGGCGCCGCTTGCGGTGTCGCTGGCCTTTTGCGCAGCCCTGAAGGTCGTAGCGTTCGCGGACTGGAAATCGCGGGACTACTCCAGGATCATGGATGCCGTACGGGAGGCGGTACCCCCGGGAGCCGTCGTGGCGTCCACGCACGGCCCGTACTATGCGATCAAGCCGTCGGCCGGCAGCCTCTATCTCCCGTACTACTTTCCGCGCCTCGGCGCAGCCGATCGGTCCGAGGTGCGCTGGATCGTGTGCGAGAGCGAGTCGGCCCGGGCCGTGCTGAAGGAGTTCCCGGGCGAATGGACCCTGGTGTCCGAGAGTCGTCCCTCCTCGCGCCTGCTGCCGGCGACTCCGAACTCGATGTTTTTCTATGTGCCAGACCTGACGATATGGAGAAGGGCGGGCTCAAAGCCCTAGCGCGGTCTTGTACACCCTTGGCACCCTCTTGCTGATCGAGCACAGGGATTCCCAGGGAATCGTGTCCGCCCACTGGCTGAATTCTGCGATCGTGATCTCCGCGCCCTGCTGCCTCCCGACGAGCACGGCCTCGTCCCCGCAGGACACGCCCTCCAGGTCCGTGACGTCGACCACCGTCTGGTCCATCGTGACCCGGCCGAGAACGGGGCAGCGCCGCCCGTGGATCAGCACCCGGGCCCGGTTGCTCGATGCGCGGGGCAGCCCGTCCGCATAGCCGGCGCAAAGGACCGCGACCCTCGAGTCCCGGGCCAGGGTGTGGGTCCTGCCATAGCTGATGGTCGTGCCCCGGGGGAGGCTCTTCACGATCCCCACCCGGGTGCGAAAGCTGAAGACGGGCTCGGTCCGGACCTGCGCCAGGAGGGACTGCGGGTGTGGAAGTATGCCGAACTGAAGGAGGCCGACCCGGACTGCGTTGAAGGGGCTCGAGCCAGGCATCGTCTCGAGGCCGGCGCTGCTGTCCGCGTGGACGAAGAGGTCACCCAGGCTGATCCCCGGGCACCGCGCCAGGGCCGCCAGGAAGCGCCGCCGCTGCTCCGATGTGAACGCGGGATCCCGGTCCGGGCTGGCGAAGTGGGTGAAAACCCCCGCAAGCCGGATGTGGGGAGTAGCCTTGATCGCCGCGTACAGGGCTGGGACCTCCTCGTGCCACGCCCCGAGGCGGCCCATGCCCGTGTCGATCTTCAGATGGACTGCGACGGGGCGGCCCGAAGCCCGCCCGACGGCATCGAAGCGCGCGACCTCTTCGGCAGTCGAGACGGTCGCCGCCAGGTCGTATTCGGCCAGGAGCCGGTCCTCCTCGGGCAGCAGGGGGCTCAGCAGCAGGATCGGCCAGCCAGGACCGAGCTCCCGCAGGGCCGTCGCCTCCGCCACGTTCGCTACGGCGAAAAGGTCTGCGCCGGCGTGCATCAGCCGGGTCGCGGCCTGCGGCAGGCCGTGGCCGTAGGCATCGGCCTTCACGACGGCGACATAGCGGATGCCCGCCGGAAGGGACGCGCGGATCAGGCGCAGGTTGCGCTCCAGGGCCGCCAGGTCGATCTCGGCCCAGCAACGCAGCCCGGACGCGGGAGGTTGGTTCTTCATGGGATTCGGCGGCCGTTCAGGGCCGGCTTGGCGCGGGTTCCGGGGCCTCGTGAATCCTCGGGGTCCATGCCGCATAGGCCGGCTCCGAGTGCAGGAAGGCGTCGGGGTCGCGCGTCTCCCGGAAAAGGTCGTCATCGCCGGCGCACAGCAGCATTGCGGAGACGTCATAGGACACACGGGCGACGCCGGGAGGCAGGGGAGCCCAGTGGCGAAATCCTTCCGGCATCAGGAGCGTGCCCGTCAGCCCCGCTGCCGGCAGCCGCCGGAGGACCCCGTCGCGCGTGCAGTGGTGCCAATGGTCGCGCCGCGCATCCGCAATCACCCCCGCATCCGTTGCGGCGCTTGCGCGGGCGACAAGCGCCAGGCTCCTGTAGGCGAAGACGGGGCGGGCCGATTCGACATTCCAGACCCGGAGGGCCATGGCCGCGACCCTGAGTCCCAGGACCGATCCCGGTCCCTCGCAGAACAGAAAGGCCCCGGCGCTCCCGGGATCGGCGCCGAGCTTTTCCAGGCAGCGAAAGACCGCCGTTCCCGCCTCATCCGCGTCCTCGGCCCACCGGCTGCCGCCCGCCTCGAGCCACCCGGCCTGGACGCGGGCCGAGGCGGCGTCGATGAGAAGCAAGGGCGCATGGGCGGCGAGGATTTGCCGAAGGGAGGGCA
>CAZGOX010000191.1:0-5295 GCA_964527955.1 uncultured Opitutaceae bacterium
TCGAAGAGGTAGTGCGAGACGATCCACTCGGTGCCGCCGCGGTAGCCCCAGAGCTCGGCGCAGCTCATCAGGAACGCGCGCCAATAGACGAACCACTTGAGCTCCTCGCCCTTGCCGTAGGTTTCGGCGAGGATGGGCAGGACGTCCGCCTTGCGGGCGTCGAGGTTACTCAGCCAGTCCTCGGCCGTGCGCTGGTAGTGCGTGCCGCTCACTTTCCAGTCCTGGACCAGCCGCAGGCCGTCCTGGAAGCGGCCCAGGAGATCGTGGGAGGGCATCTGGCCCCCGGTGAAGAAGTTCCTGGCCATCCAGTCGCCGGGCCCGTCCTGGACGAAGTGGTAGGCGAGGCGGCTGTGCGTGAAGATGTGCACAAACAGGAGCCCGCCCGGCGCAAGCCACCGCGAGATCCGGTTCAGCAGCAGCTGATAGTTCTTCATGTGCTCGAACATCTCGATGGACACCACCCGGTCGAACTGCCCCGGCTCCGCGTCGAACCGGTTCATGTCGCAGGTGATGATGGTCAGGTTTGACAGGCCCCGGGCGCGGGCCTGCGCGTCGATGTGCTCCTTCTGCGTCCGGGAATTCGAGACGCTGGTGATCCGGCTCGCGGGAAACCGCCCGGCCAGGTACAGGCACAGGGAGCCCCAGCCGCATCCGAGTTCAAGAATGCGCTGCCCGTCGGCAAGCCGGCCGCGCTCCACGTACCGCGCAAGCATCGCCTCCTCTGCCTGGTCGAGCGTCTCGTTGCCGGTCGGGTACAGGCACCCGGAATATTTCATCCGGGCGCCCAGCCAATGCTGGTAGAACCGGGTGGGCACCTCGTAGTGCTGTTCGTTCGCAGCCTGGGTTTCCTCGGCCAGGGGTTTTCGCTTCAAGTCCTCGGCATAGGCATCCACGGCCGCCTGCTGTTCCCTGGAAGTGGGCCTCGTCTCTTCCCGGAGCCTGCGCGCAAGAAGCCGCCGGATGCCTGTCCGAATCAGCCAGTCCGGGAGGAGGTTCCTCTCGAGCAGGGCGTCAATCAAGGGGACCTCCTGGGAATCCAGGGCACAAACACGCTGGTGGTCCGCTGGTAGGCCCGGTAGGCCTCCCCCTTGCTCCGCAGCAACTGCTCCTCGGTGATGGGAATGCCGGTCACGCGAAGGAGAAGGGTCAGGATGATCGCCGGGGAAAGGATCCCGAGCCAGCCCCAGGGCGAGCCGCAGGCGAAGACAAAGTAGGCAACCCAGATCAGCCACTCAAAGAAGTAGTTCGGATGGCGGCTCAGCCGCCAAAGCCCCCTGTCGCAGACTTTGCCGGCCGTGGACGGGTCGCCCTTGAAGGCGGCGAGCTGCGCGTCGGACAGGGCCTCGCCGCCGATCGCCACCAGCCAGAGCGCTGCACCCGCCCACTCAAGCGGACCGAGCGCCGGGGCTGCATTGAAGGCGGGGGCCATGAACGGGATGGAGAGCAGGACCACGGACGCGGCCTGCAGCTGGAAGAACCCGGCCATCTTGAACTTGAACTCGGATTGCCAGTCGTGGCGCAGCTGGCGGTACCGGCCGTCCTCCCTGGGGTGGTGGGCGGCAATGCGGATGAGCAGGTGGGTGCCCAGCCGCGCGCTCCAAAGCACGACCATCGAGCCGATCAGGACCCGGCGGACGATCCAGCCCGGGCCCAGCGCCTCAAACGCGAGCGCCGCCGCGCCAAAGGCGTAGGACCAGCCAATGTCCACGATCCCGTAGTTGTCGATCCGGCGCGCGAGCGCGAAGAGCAGGGCGAACGCGGCGCAGAGGGCCGCGAGGACCGGGAGGGCAAGGATGAGGGCGTTCAAAGGGAAAGGTTGTTGGGTCGGGTATGCACCGTCTGCACGACGGAAATATTGCGCAGTGCGAATGCGGCCTCGCAGTAGCCAAGGTAGTACGACCACTTCCGGAGAAAGCGCTCGTCAAAGCCGAGCGCCAGCACGGCATCCCGGTGCGCCTGGAAGCGTTCGCCCCAGGCCCGAAGCGTCAGGACGTAGTCGCGGCCCAGGTCCTCCATTCCGTGGAGGACAAAGCCTCCGTGCTGCGCAAGCAGGGCGTTCAGCCGGTTCAGGGAGATCAGCAGCGATCCGGGAAAGATGTGCTTTTGGATGAAGTCCACGCCCTTCCTGAACTGGTCGTACCGGCTGTCGGGACAGGTGATCAGCTGCATCGCGAGCAACCCCTCGGGCTTGAGCACCCGGTCGAGCACGCCGCAAAAGTCAGGAAGGTAGCGGTGGCCCACGGCCTCGATCATCTCGATCGACACGACCTTGTCGAAGCGGTCGCGGATGTCCCGGTAGTCCTTCAATTCGACCCGGATTCGGCCGGAGAGCCCGGCTTCCGATACGCGCCTGCTGGCAAGCTCGTACTGGCTCCTGGAAATGGTGACGGTGGTGACCCTGCAGCCGTACCCCGAGGCGGCCGCGATGGACCACCCGCCCCACCCCGTGCCGATTTCCAGCACATGGTCCTCCGGGCGGAGCCGCAGCTTGCGGCAGAGCGCCTCGTTCTTCTCGGCCTGGGCCTGCGCAAGTGTCATGCCGGGCCGGCCCCACCGGGCCGACGAATACATCATGGATTCGTCGAGGAAGAGCGCGAAGAAATCGTTCGAGAGGTCGTAGTGCCGCCCGATGTTCCGGCCCGCGTTCGAGTGCGAGTTGGGGCGCAGGGAGTGGTCGAGCCGGTTGGCCAGGCGCAGGAGATTGAGGCCCGCGGCCCTGGCCATGCCCGAGCCGGAGAGCACGGGGGAGTTCTCGATGTTCAGGATGAACCACGCGATCAGGGCCGTGAGGTTCCCGGTCGTCCAGTCCCCGTCGATATACGACTCGGCGAAGCCGATGTCGCCGTAGAGAGCGCACTTCCGGAAGAATGCCTCGCGCACGACCCTGATGTCCGCCGAGGCCGGGATGCCGTGCGGGAGATCCGCCTCCGGCGATCCGAAGTCCCGGGTGAAGCCGCCGGGCAGTTCCAGCCGAAGCCTCCCGCGCTTCATGCGGGAGAGGGAGGAAAGGACGGGGCCGCGGAAAACGGAGGGACCCGTCGTCCCGGCGACCGGCATGGCGAGCGTGAGCGGATCCGGACTCATGTCATTGCTCGCGGGCGATGGAGACATGCGGCCGGTACAGGCCGCGCTGGTGGCCGGGCCTCGCAGCCTTGGCATAGCTCGGCACCCCCTTCAGCCAAAGGACCGCCGCGTGGGCGTGGATCAGCGCAATGATCCTCAGGGAAAGGAGCGGGTACTTGAGGGCAAACCACGCCAACCTGCGGCCGGTCAGCTCGCGCCTGTTCCCCTGCAGCGTGCTCGTGAGCGTGCGCCTGCCGTCCGCATAGTCGTCGATCTGCACGGATAGCCCGTCGCCCGGCACCTTCAGCTGGAAGTCGAACGCCACGTCGACGTCGGAGAAGGGCGACACGTAGAAGTGCTTGGGTGCCAGGCGGTGGAAAGCCGCCCTTTCCCGGGCTTCCGGGCCGAGGAAGTAAGGCTTCATTTCGCGAAACGTGTTCGTCACCTCGGCCAGCGCCGCCACGGGCTCGCCCGAACGGTCATAGCAGAAGTAGAACGACACCGGGTTGAACAGGTAGCCAAGAATTCGCGGAAGGGTCACAAGGACGACCCTGCCCCCTTCCAGGTCCACGCCCTGCCCCGCAACATAGGCGACCACCCTCTCCTTGAGTCCGAGCGTCTTGTCTCTCATCGCGTGGCCTCCTTCGTCCCCGTTGTGGACCGGGCTTCCGGTGGGCAGAAAATCCGCATCGCGAAAGCTGTACAGGTTTCGATGGTTCAGGGAAAACAGGCTGAACTTCCGGTGCAGCAGGGGCAGCTCGTCGAGGTCGACGGCAAAGAGAAATATCCTGTACGCAAACCCATGCACCTTTGGGGAAAAGCGGTGGTGCGCCACGCGGCACTCGTAGAGGCAGGACTTCATTGGCTTCGTCTGGAGATGTGAGCTTGGCTGGGATGGGAAAAAATACAATATGTTGCGGACCTCTGAGGTAGGGCGAGTCGTCCCAGTCCCGACGAGCCGCTTCCGAATCGTAGGTCAGCGAGCTTGCGCGCGCTCAGGGAGGCGCGAGCAAGCTCGCTGACCTACAACGGACTAGGCCCCATGGGTCTCTCCCGAGGATCAGCCCGCTGGCCTGGACGGCGCTCAGGAGCGCGTCCTCGTGGAACCCGTACCGAAAATAGCTGCCCGCATAGTACGTCCCGGTGGAACCGCCTGCGGCCCGGTTCAAGGCCGGAAGCTCCTCCTGCGCCCGGATCGCGCCCAGGTCGAACAACGGATGCTCGTAGCGAATCGTCCGGATGACCTTCGCCGGGTCGATGGCCTCGGGCCGGTTGATCGAAACAAAGAAGTTTGCCCGGTCCGAGACGCCCTGCAGCGAGTTCATCCAGTAGTGGGTGGCCGTCGACCTGCCCCCGGCGGCATCCCGCGAGACCTCATAGTTCCAGCTCGACCAGGCGAGCCTGGTCCGGGGCATCACCGCCTCATCGGTATGGAGAGTCGCCGTGTTCTCCTGGTAGCGGAATGCGCCGAGGATACGCGTCTCGTCGGCCGTCGGATCGGCGAGAACGCGCAACGCCTGGTCCCCGTGGCAGGCCAGGATCAACCGGTCAAACTCCCCGGTAACCCCATCCCCTGTCTCGACAAGCACCCTCCCCTGCCTTCGCGTGACCCTGACGGCCGCGGTGCCGAGCCGGATCCGGTCGCGCCATGGCCGCGAGATCTTCTCGACATACGTGCGGGCTCCGCCCTCGACCGTCCGCCAGGGGTGCTGGGTGTTCAGGCCCAGGAACCCGTGGTTGTGGAAAAAGCGCAGGAGGGTGGCTGCGGGAAACTGCTCCATCTCCCCGGGCGGCGTGCTCCACACGGCAGACCCCATGGGGACGAGGTAGAGGTCGAGAAAGTCGGCGCCATAGCCCCTCCGCCGAACGTACTCGCCCAGCGTCAACGAGGCCGTCGCGGGATCCGAAAGCGCCGCCATGGCCTCCCGGTTGAACCGGTTGACGGCCCCCAGCATCCGGTAGAAGCGGGGCCGCAGGAGGTTCCGCCTCTGTGCGAAGAGATGGTTGATCGACGACCCGCAGAACTCGATGCCCGAGTCCGCATGGCGGACGCTGAACGACATCGGCGCGGGCTTGGTCGGCACACCCAGGGAATCGAAGAGCCGGCTAAGGAGCGGATACGTCACCCGGTTGAATACCATGAAGCCCGTGTCCACCGGAACCTCCCTCCCGGTCCCGGGCTCGCGGACCATCACGGTGTTCGTATGCCCGCCCGCGTGGCCACCCTGCTCG
>CAZGOX010000192.1:0-5269 GCA_964527955.1 uncultured Opitutaceae bacterium
TCCAGCGTGTCCCGTGCGGTCGCCTCGAAGGCGGGGTCGCCGGTGATCTGCCACGCCTCGACGTATACGCAGGCAAGCTGAGCCTGGTCGTTCAGCATTTTCTCGAAGTGCGGCACGCGCCACCCGGAGTCCACCGAGTAGCGGTGAAACCCGCCGCCCACCTGGTCGTGTATGCCGCCGGCATCCATTTCATGGAGCGTCTTGGCCGCCATCGCCAGGGTCCGCTCGCGCTTTTCCGCGTCTCCGGACGTCGCATGGACATCGAGCAGGAATTCAAGGAGCGAGGTCTGCGGAAACTTGGGCGCCTGCCCGAAGCCCCCGTTCCCGGCGTCGAATACCGCGGCGATCTGCCCAAGGGCCCGGTTGCGCAGCGCTGCGACGGGCGGGCTGCCGGTGGGAGCCGCCGACAGGCTGTCCGCCGCGAGGGCCGCCAGCATCTGGTCGGAACTCTGGAGGATCCGGTCGTGCTGGTCTTTCCACATGCCGGAAATCTGCGAGAGCACGGCGAGGAACCCGGGCCGGCCGCGCGCACCCTCCGGCGCGAAGTACGTGCCGCCAAAGAACGGCTTCAGCGGCGGGGTCAGCCAGATCGAGAGAGGCCAGCCGCCTCCGCCGGTCGACGCCTGCACGAACGTCATGTAGAGTCGGTCGATGTCCGGGCGCTCCTCGCGATCAACCAGGACGGGCACGTAGTTGCTGTTCAGGAAGGCGGCGACCCCGGGATTGGAGAAGGACTCCCTCTCCATCACATGGCACCAATGGCAGGCCGAATAACCGATCGAAAGGAATATTGGCTTGTTCTCCCGGCGGGCCTTCTCGAATGCCTCTGCTCCCCAAGGGTACCACGCCACTGGATTGGAGGCGTGCTGGCGCAGGTAGGGAGACTTCTCGGATGCCAGCCGGTTGGGTTTTTCGGTGTGGGAGCCCACGGTTCCCGAGGCAAGGCGGTTTGAGCCCATTCGCCACTGAAATCGACCAGTTGGCCACGGAAAACCAGCACTTCGCCACGGAATCATTCAGTCCATGCCGGAACCATGTAACTAATAGCGCGATGAATGGGTGATTAGTAATTCTTATCACACCCAGTAATTTCCCCTACTCCCCTGGCTGCGGCCCTTGTGCAAAGGACATACCATGAAAACCAACCTAAGCGAAGCAACCGGCACGTGCCGGCTTGAGGCACGGGCGTCCGAGCACAATTCGTTCACCGAGTTCCACGTCACCGCGACGGTCGAGGGGGCCATGCCCGCCGGGGTCGCCGCGGAGGAGTTGTTCAACCGGGTTGCGGCAATCCTTGTGGACCGGGGGATCCAGCCCATCCAGGAAAAGCTCTATGGATTAACCCGGGTTCGCGGGGAGATTTTGAAGAGGCGCGACGCGATTTATCGCATGCGCGGGCTCGACCGGACCATGCCTGTGACCTGGGTTCAGGGAACGCCGCTGCAAGGCTGCGAGTTTTGCGGGGTGCAGATCTGGGGAATCGCCCCGAATGACGGAGCGTCGCATGTCGCGACGATCAAGAATCCGGTCACCGGCCGCGGGAGGGTATGGACCGGCCATGGCTTCCGCATGGTGCACCTTCCCGGGGTTCGCGGGACGACGCCGGAGGGCATCCTTGCAGACGGGCCGGTCGCGCAGGCTTCCCGAATGTTCAGCAACGCGGGCCTGGGGCTCGAATCCCACGGGCTCAAGCTCACCCATGTCGTGCGGACCTGGATCTATGTGGCACGACTCCTCGACTGGTACGACGACCTGAACCGCGTGCGCACGCCTTTCTACCGGGCGGCGGGCTTTGGGGCCGGGGGAGGGCCTGCGTTTCCCGCGAGCACCGGCATCATGGGGCAGGGCGATGACGAGGAGTGCCAGATGGACGTCCTTGCTCTGGAGAGTGAAGACCCCGTCCGAGCTTCCGCGGTTCCCATCCTCCGCAGTCCGCGCCAGGACTCGTCCTTCAACTACGGCTCCGCATTTTCCCGGGGCATGGTGCTCGAGATCGAGGGTCGGCGGACCGTCCATGTATCCGGCACGGCCAGCATCAACGGTGCGGGCGCGAGCACCTTTGTGGGTGACGCCGAGCACCAGAGCCTGGAGACGCTCCTGAGCATCGCAGCGATCCTTGAGGAGCAGGGCGGAGACCTGCGGAACATCACCTCCGCGACGCTGTTCTGCAAGAACCGGGCCGCATGGCAGGCGTGGGAGCGGGTCACGCGCCTGCTGGGCGTCCCGGAGTTCCCGAAGATCTGCGTGCAGGCCGACGTATGCCGGCACGACCTGCTCGTGGAGATGGAGGCGGTCGCGGTCATCTGACAAGCCGCCCAACATGCAGCGCCCCTCCGACCCCAATGTCGCGGCCTGCCGGCCTCTTCCCGCGCCGGCGGAGCTTCTCGCAGGTCTTCCGAAGACCCCGGGGCAGGCTGCGCTGGTCCGGCGCAGCCGGCAAACCATCCATGACATCCTTGCCGGGAAGGACCAGCGCCTCCTGGTTGTTGTCGGGCCGTGCTCAATCCACGACGTGGACGCCGGCAGGGAATACGCACGACGCCTGGCCGCCCTGTCGGCTGAACTTGGCGACCGGCTGGTGATGGTGATGCGCGCGTACTTCGAGAAACCGCGGACCTGCGGCGGCTGGCAGGGACTGATCCTCGACCCGGACCTCGACGGGACCGGCGACATCGCGAAGGGGCTTGGGCTGGCCAGGAGCTTCCTGAGGGGTTTGCTCGACCTCGGGCTTCCGACGGCGACTGAGTTCCTGGACCCCGTCAGTCCGCAGTACCTCGCGGACCTGGTGTGCTGGACGGCCATAGGCGCCCGCACCTCCGAGTCGCAGATGCATCGCCAGCTTGCCTCCGGCCTTTCCATGCCGCTCGGCTTCAAGAATGGCACGGACGGCAGGATCCGGACCGCCGTCCAGGCGATCAAGGCCGCCGGCAAGGCCCAGTCGTTCCTCGGGATTTCCGCCGACGGTCGCGCCGCAGCCGTCAGGACCCACGGAAATCCGGACTGCCATATCGTTCTGCGGGGAGGCGAAGGCGGATCGAACTACTCCGCGGAGCACCTCGCGGCGGCCGAGGCCATGCTGGATGAGGAGGGCCTGCCCAAGGCCATCGTCGTCGACTGCAGCCACGACAATTCCGGCCGCCGGCCCGAGCGCCAACCTGGAGTTCTGGCCGACGTGATCGGACAGGCCCTCGGCGGCAATCGCTCCATCGTCGGTGTGATGCTCGAGAGCAGCCTCGCCGGGGGAAGCCAGTCGCCGGGCCAGGGAAAGCTTCGCTACGGGGTCTCGATCACGGATGGATGCCTCGCCTGGCCGGACACCGAGCGATGCCTGCGGAAAGCCCATGCCGCCCTGGCTCCCCGGTTCGAGGCGGCGAGCCTTGCGGAGCTGGCCGGTTGGGGTCAGTAGCCGGTCTGCGCCCTGGCCGGCCCGCGGTCCTGGGAGAGAAAGGCGGGGACCGGGCCCGGGAGGCCCCGCTTGACGGCCTCCAGCAGGATTGCCTTGGTGGCGCTCGCCCCGATGCGGGTCACGCCGAGCGCGCGGACGCGCAGAAAATCATCGAGGGTGCGGACGCCGCCGGCCGCCTTGATCTGGACCGCGGGCCCTGAATGGGCTCGCATCAGCGCGAGCTGGCGATCGGTCGCCCCCTTGTAGTTGTAGTCGCCATTCGGCTGCTTGACGAAGCCGTAACCGGTCGACGTCTTCACAAAGGCCACGCGGTGCTCGGTGCAGAGTTCGCAGAGCCTGATGATGTGGCTGTCCTGCAGGTAGTCGTTCTCGAAAATCACCTTCAGGATGGCGCCTCCGCCGGTGCACGCCTTGTTGACCGCCGCAAGTTCCGCGGAGACATAACCCCAATCGCCTCCCAGAACCTTCCCGGCGTTCACCACCATGTCGATTTCCGTGGCCCCCTCTGCGATCGACCTCAGGGCCTCGGCGATGATGGTTTCCGGGTGGCTGTTGCCGTGCGGAAACCCGGCGACCGCGCAGACGCCTACGCCGGACCCGGCCAGCAGTTCCGCTGCGAGCGGCACCGAGTACGGCTTCACGCAGGCCGTGGCGCACCCGCACTCCCGGGCGATCTCGAGGCCGGAGCGGACCTCAGCGTCCGTCATCGTGGGATGCAGGAGGGAGTGATCGATCATCTTTGCGAGGTCGGGGATTGTCGGGGGTGTCATAGGCCATCTATGGTGCCCTTTCGCCGAGACTTGTCAAAATGCCCGCAATCGCCGGAAGCCACCTGTTTTACGCATTCCTTGCCGCGTTCGTTGCCGGCGGAATCAATTCTGTGGCGGGCGGCGGGACCATGGTTTCGTTTCCCGCGCTGGTCGCACTCGGGCTGCCGCCGATCGTCGCCAACGCGACGAACACGGTCGGGATCTGGCCGGGATCGTTGGGGAGCATCTGGGGGTTTCGGAGGGAGTTCGCGGGAATCCCCAAGGTCATGCGGTGGCTGCTGGTCCCCGCCGTAGTGGGTGGTGCGGCCGGGGCGATGCTCCTCCGGATGACCCCCCCGGGAATCTTCGACAGGCTCATCCCGTGGCTCATCCTCTTTGCGACCCTGTTGTTCATTCTCCAGGCCCCGATCCAAAGGATGCTTCAGACGGCCGAGGCGGCGCGAAAGGCGGGCCCTGGCTGGATGGCGGTGGCCATGTCCGCGCAGGTCGCCGTGGCCGTCTACGGGGGTTACTTTGGCGCGGGCATGAGCATCATGATGCTCTCGATCCTGGGCATCATCGGAATGACGGACATCCTGGAGATGAGCGCCATGACAAGCCTGCTGTCGCTGGCTATCAACGGGGTCGCGGGGCTCCTTTTCGCCCAGGCCGGCCTCGTCGCTTGGCCGTATGCCCTTTCCATGGCGTTCGGCGCAATCGCCGGCGGGTATGGGGCAGCCGGCGTGGCCCGGAGAATTGGTCGGATGGCGATCCGGCGGTTTGTGATCGTGGTGGGCTTATCGATCGCGGTCGCCATGTTCGTCCGGGTTCTTCGCGGCGGGTGACACCGATAGAATTGCAATGGGAGAACTTAGGCTTCAGGGTGACCGTGCTTTCGCGTGAACCCTTTCCCCTTTGTTCCGCGCGCCGGGCTGCCGGCGCTTGTCCTGGCGCTCTTTGTGGCAGCCCTGTCCCCCGCGGGCCGGGCCGCGCCCGCGCAGGCGGTGCCCGCCCCCGCCGCGATCCTCTCGAAAATGGAGCGGGTCGCCGACTGGCAGATCGCGCACCCGTCGGCGCATCCTGCGACCGATTGGACCCAGGGAGCGGGTGACGC
>CAZGOX010000193.1:0-5233 GCA_964527955.1 uncultured Opitutaceae bacterium
GGGGCGACGGGCCGGCAAGGTAGTAATAAGCCACGGAGGAGTAGTCCGCCTGGACGTTGTTCCCGGTCCCGTGCTCGATCGTGAAGCGGATGGACTTCTCGAACGGCATGGCGTCCTCGATGTGCCAGCGGTAGGCCGAGATCCTGGCCCGCTTCTCATCCTTGATGATGACGCCGTGGTAGGGGGCGGAATACACTCCCCGGTCAAAATACCATCCCGAGCTGAAGTAGTCCTCGGTCCCCGTTCCCTCGATCGTGGGCTTCGTGTCCCCGTCGATGTAGACCCTTTCGTTACCCTCCAGGAAGCCGAGCGCGGGCCCGGACATGAAGAGGGCGGTGCCCACGTAGTGCCCGGCCCCGACGGTGTCCAGGATCGTGTAGTTCCTCCCGGGTGCGGTGGGGTTCTCCCTGCGAAACTGCGCGTGGAAGTGGCGGGTGTCGACCGGGAGGGAATCGAGGGCGGTGTAGTCGATGTTGTAGTAGAAGGCGTCGATCGGCTTGTTCGCCCCGTTGGTCAGCGTCCAGCGGGCGGACTTGTGGTAGGGCATCGGCCAATAGCAGTTGTAGCCCCCGGAATTCTCGTCGAGAGGCATTGACGTGTAGTCGTGCTGCTCGCCGAATCCGACCCCGAAGAAGGCGCCGACCGGGCACTCCACGCTCGGGTACTCATCGCCGTCCCAGTACATGCGCAGGATCGCCTGGCTGAGGATCTGGACGTCGATCCGCGGCGCGATGGTCACCCAAAAGCGGTGGACGCAGCCCGCGCCCTGGGCGTTGAAGAGCGTCACCGTCTCGCCGGCCTTGAGGTGGAGGCAGTCGTCGTTCAGCCCCTTGCGGTCCCAGGAACCTTCGTGCCGCGCCTTGCCGGGCCGCGGCGCCGCGAGGTTCGACAGGGGAGAGCCGAACGAGTCCGCCTGGGCCAGCGTGAGGGACGGAGTCGAAAGCAGCAGCGCGGCAACCGCCGCGGAACACAAACGCAGGGGGTTCTTCATGGGGGGTATGAAACGATCCGCCCAGACCATGACAGTCATCGGAGGGGGAGCCAATCCCCAATCAAGGGTTGGCACTGGGTCAGTTTGAATAAGACAATTCCGGCAGACGTTTCGAGGTAGGGACGCCCGGCCCGGGCGTCCGG
Organism: uncultured Opitutaceae bacterium; assembly: GCA_964527955.1. Taxonomy (GTDB): domain Bacteria; phylum Verrucomicrobiota; class Verrucomicrobiia; order Opitutales; family Opitutaceae; genus Palsa-1447. Next base: position 1,135 of record CAZGOX010000193.1, read on the forward strand.
GAATGCTTTTGGGCCCATTCGAGAACCCTTGTCGGATGAAGCCTATTCAAGACGGGTCTGGGGGCTGCGAACAGACCTGATCGTGTTCCCGGACGGGCGGGCCGCCCGTCCCTACCTCGGAACGCGGATAGAGCCGTCGGCCCACAACCAAAACAGGGCTTGATTCCAGTCAAATGGGGGCGATAGGGTAGGTTGTCACTTGACAACCATGCTCACGGAACGGCAGGAAGCGATCTTGGATTTTGTGCGGGAGTACCAGGCGGCGCAGACCGTGCCGCCCTCCACCCGGGAGGTGGCGCGCACGTTCGGGTGCAGCCAGCAGGGCGCCGCCAAGCACCTGCAGGCGCTCGCGAGGAAGGGCCAGCTCGAGAAGCTCGCGGACGGCAAGTGGGGCCTGCAGGCAAGGAGCGTGCAGGGGCACCTGTTCGACATCCCGGTGTACGGGGCGATCCCGGCCGGCCTGCCCTCGATGCAGGAGCAGGAGCCGGAGGAGACCGTCGCCGTGGACCCCGCGGTCTTCGGGGTGCGCAAGTCGCAGGCGGCAAACTTCTGGTTCCTGAGGGTGACGGGCGATTCCATGGCCGGGGCCAATATCCTCGACGGCGACCTGGTCGCGCTAACCCGGAGGGAACCGCGCCCCGGCGACATCATCGCTGCGCTGGTCGACGAGACGACGACCACCCTGAAGCGCTTCGTGCGGGAGCGGGACCGAACGCTCCTGCGCGCCGCGAACCCGCGGTACGCCGACATCGCGCCCCAGAGACTGGAGTCCCAGGGCGTGGTGGTCGGGATGATCCGCCGGAAGTTCGATCGGGATGCATGAGCCTCCGTGCCGAAACCCACCACCATCGCCGCGCTGCGGTCCCTTGTGGCCGCCTGGGCTCCCGCGCCGCACGCGCGGGGCGGGGAGGGGATAGCGACGGGGGTTCCCGCGATTGACGCGGCGCTGGGCGGGGGGCTGCCTCGGGGCCGGGTGACGGAGCTGGTCTCGGCGGCGCCGAGCAGCGGCGGGGAACTGGTCTTCGCGGCGCTGCTCGCCAGCACCCGGGCCGCGCGGCTGCGGATCGCCCTGATCGACGCCGCGGACGGCTTCGCCCCGAGGAACCACCGGGCGGACCTGCTGCGGCACCTGGTGTGGGTCCGCCCGCGGTCGATGCCGGAGGCGCTCGAGTGCGCGGATGTGCTGGTGCGCGACGGCAACTATGCGGTGATGGTTTTCGACACGAGGGGCGTCCCGGCGCGGGTCCTGCGGCAGCAGCCCGCGGGCGCGTGGCACCGGCTCCGGCTTGCGGCGGAGCAGAACCCCGGCGCCGTGCTGGTGCAGAGCGCGGCCGGACTTGTGCCGGCCGTGCCGTGGCGGCTCGTGCTGCGGGCGCCGGCCAGCCTGCGCGACCTGGGCCGGACCCGCGCGGAGCGTGTGGCGGGGCTGGCGGTCGAGGTGGAGCGCGGCCATGCGGGCGCGGGGGAGGAACTCGCCGGATGAAGTTTGCAGCCCTCCTGGTCCGGAACTTTTCGCTGCTGGCGGTGCAGCGCTCCGAACCGGCGCTGGGCGGCCGGCCGGTCGCCCTCGTGGCGGGCGAGGGCCGCAGGGCCGTGGTCCGGGAGGCCTCGCCGGAGGCCCTGCGGGTGACGCCCGGCCTGGCCGTGCCGCTTGCAACCGCGCGCTGCCCCGGGCTGCTCCTGCGGGAGCGCGACCCGGCCGCCGAGGTGGAGATGCAGCGGCTGCTGCTGGCCGCGGCCTTTGCGCTGTCCCCCCGGGTGGAGTCCACCGCGCAGGGCTGCTGCACGGTGGACCTGCAGGGGGCGGACCCCGCGCGGATGGATGCCGCGCTGCACAGGCAGGCCCTGGAGCTGAGGCAGCTCGGGGTGCCCGTCCGCATCGGGGCGGGGGATACCCCCCTCCTGGCGCGCTACGCCGCCCGCTGCGCGGAGCCGGTGCTGGTCGTGCGGGAGCGCGCCACCTTCCTCGGGCCGCTGCCGATCGGGTTTGCCGAACCCGCGCCGCAGCAGGCCGCGGTGCTGGAGGGCTGGGGCATACGGACGCTCGGCGGGCTCACCGCGCTGCCCAAGGCCGGGGTCGGCGCCCGGATGGGGCCCGACGGGGTCGCCCTGTGGGAGCGCGCCAACGGTGAGTCCCCGGCCGTGCTCCGGCTGGCCGAGCCCGCGCGCACGTTCGCCGCGACCTGGAATTACGAGCCGCCCGTCGAGTCCGTCGAGCCGCTCCTCTTCAAGCTCCGCCGCTTCGCCGAGCGCGTGGCGCTCGAGCTGCGCGGCGCCGGGTTCGTGGCCGAGTCGCTCTCGCTGTCCCTGCTTTTGGAGGATGAGACGGACCACCACAGGAGCTTCCGGCTGCCCGAGCCGGGGGCGGACGTCGACTCCTGGCTGCGCGTGCTGCAGACGCACCTCGACACGGTGCGGCTCGCGGAGCGCGTGGCCGGCGTCCGCCTGGTCGCGGCGCCCGCCCGGCCGGAGCAGAGGCAGGACGGCCTCTTCGACACCGGGCTGGCCGATCCAAGCTCGTTTTGGGAAAACCTCGCGCGGCTCTCCGCGCTCGTGGGGGACGATCGCGTGGGAACGCCCGTCCCGCTCGACAGCCACGCGCCGGATGCCTTCCGGCTGGAGCGTCCGCACCACGCAGTCCCCGCGCCCGAGGCCCCGCCCGTGCATCCGCCGCGGGGCGGGGCGCTGCGCCGCTTCCGGCCCGCATGGCCGGCCCGGGTGCGGTGCGCGGAGACGGGGCCGGTCGCCCTGGAGGGAGCGGTCCACGGCGAGATCCGGGCGAGCCTGGGGCCGCGCATCCTGCGCGGCGACTGGTGGAAGCCGGGCACGTGGGCGGTCGAGATCTGGCAGGTGGAACTCGCCGGCGGGGGGCTGTACCAGCTGACGCGCAACGCCGAGGGCTGGTGGATCGAGGGCGTCATCGACTGATTTCCCATGAGCTACGTGGAACTCCACGCGCGGAGCGCCTTCTCCTTCCTGCGCGGAGGTTCGTCGCCCGAGGCGCTGGCCCAGGCCGCCGCGGGCCTGGGCCTCCCGGCGCTCGTCCTGTGCGACCGCAACGGCGTCTACGGCGCCGTGAGGCTGCATGTGGCCGCCCGGGAGGCGGGCCTCCGGGGGCTCGTCGGCTGCGAACTCACCATGGAGGACGGGAGCGTGGTGCCCGTCCTCGTCGCGACCCAGGCCGGGTACCGCAACCTGTGCGCGCTGCTCACGGCGGCGAGCCTGCGCGCGCCCAAGGGCGAGGGCAGGGTGGGCTGGAGCGAATTGGACGGGTGCAACGGCGGCCTGCTCGCCCTGACCGGAGACGAGGAGGGGCCCGTCCGCCGCGCATGGCGCGAGCGCGGCCCCGCGGCCGCGGCCGCCGAAGGGGACCGCCTGAAGGGGATCTTCGGGGAGCGGCTGTCCGTGGAGATCCAGCGCCATCTCCTGCCCGGGGAGGAGGAGGAGAACAGCTTCCTTGCGGACTGGGCAGGCAGCGCGGGCGTGCCGCTCGCGGCCACCAACGGCGTCCGCTACGCGACCGCGCCCGCGGCGCATGTCCTCGACGTCTTCACGTGCCTGAGGCACCACACCACCCTCGACAGCGCCGGCCGGCTGCTCTCGGCCAACCGCCAGGCGCACGTGAAGTCCGCGGCGCGGATGCAGGCGCTCTTCGCCGACCTGCCCCAGGCCCTCGCCAACACCGGACGCATCGCGGAACGGCTGGAGTTCACGCTGGGAAACCTCGGCTACCGGTTTCCGGATTTTCCACTGCCGGGCGGGCAGGACCAGGACGGGTTCCTGCGCAAGGTCACCTACTTTGGCGCGCACCAGCGCTACGGCTCGGCCACCGGGGAGGTGCGGCGGCAGCTGGACCGGGAACTCGGGCTGATCGCGAAACTCGGGTTCGCGGGGTATTTTCTCATGGTGTGGGACCTGTGCGCGTTCGCGCGCGAGCGCGGCATCCTGGTCCAGGGCAGGGGAAGCGCGGCGAACAGCGCCGTGTGCTATTCCCTCGGGATCACGGCCGTCGACCCCATCGGCTCGAAGCTGCTCTTTGAGCGCTTCCTGAGCGAGGGCCGGAGCGACTGGCCGGACATCGACCTCGACCTGCCGAGCG
>CAZGOX010000194.1:0-1239 GCA_964527955.1 uncultured Opitutaceae bacterium
GTCGCCGAGAAGGGCGGTAGCCTTGATCCCGGCAAGAAACGCTGCGGACGAAGGGCCGGGAGACCGGCCTTCCGCCTGGGCCATCGTGATGGTCTGAAACACCCGGGGATAGTCCCGATTGATGAGCGAGGCCTGCGCCAGCGAAACGTCGAAGTCGGTCAAGGGGAACGCGGCGGCGCGCGCCAAGTCCAGGATCCGCTGGGCGATCTCGGGCTTGCCGACGTCCGCCGCAAAGCGGCCGAGGCCCTTCAGCGCCTCGGCGCTGGACTTGAAATCGGAGCAATAGGAATCGATCTCGGCCTGCACCTCCAGAGCGAGTCCGAGGGCTTGGTCGGCGCGGAGGAGGTCGAGGCGCGGCTGGGGCAGGGAGGGGGAGTTCTGTTTGCGAAGCAGGGCGTAGCGGCGCACGTCCTGGAAGAGCCCCTGATCACGGGCCAGCTCCTCGAGCGCCGCGAGGATTCCGTCGCGCTGCGGGAAGCGGTCGAGATCGGCCGAGAGGCGCCGGATTGCCCCGGCGCGGGAGCCTTGGCCTGCCTGGCATCGGGCGAAGAGGATGTCGCCATCGGGCTGGTCCAGCAGCCTCCAGTCCGACAGGAGCTGTTCCGCGTCGGCATAATGGGAGCGGTTGTAGAGGGAGGTGGCGACCTCCAGGGCGATCAATCGGTGGATCTTCAGGCCGTCGGGCGGCGACGGCAGCAGGGCCTGGCCTGCCGTCCTCGCTTCGTCGTCGGCCTGAAGATCAAAGGCGGTGTCGAAATAGAGCTGGAGGTAGGCCTCGTCGCCTGCCCGTGCGGCGGCGGACAATCCGGCCTGCAGGAGGGAGAGCGCCTCGGCCTTCATGCCGATCCGGGCCTGGGCAACGCCGGCCAGGCGGCGGCTCTCGAGCGAATCCGGCATCATGGCAACGGCTCCCTTGAAGTTGTAGAAGGCGGAGTAGGGGTTGCCGGCGTCCAGTTCCGCGCGGCCCAGGCCCAGGTAGCGCGCGCCGACCGTGGCGCGGTAGCGGCCCCATTGCCAGGGGGCGACGAGGTCGACGTACCTGACCTCCGTGTAGCCGCGGCGGTACTTGGCGTCGGCCCAGATCCCGGCGGTCGCGGCGAGCCAGATAACTAGGAGGGCGGCGCCGGCCACGAGGTAGATCTTCCGCCAGAAGAAAAAGTAGAATCAGCCTGTGGAGGAGTTTATCCTTTTCCAAAGGATCCAGCGATAGGCGGGATTGCCCGGGTCAAATACCTTGGG
>CAZGOX010000194.1:1339-4003 GCA_964527955.1 uncultured Opitutaceae bacterium
ATACAGTGGAGGCGTATCAAGACGGAAGTGGGATGGGGGTGCGAGCAAGCACACTGACGCGCGAAAGGTGGATTGGGGATCGAGGTAGGGCGAAGTCGCTGCCTTCGCAGGAGCCAGGGGGATGCCCGGACGAGCGGGCCGCTCGTCCCTACCTTTCAAGGGGCTCTGCCATCCAAGAACGTCTTCACTTGCCTGCCGGGAAGGTTGGACGTACCCTTCCTCCCATGAGCACTGCGGTGAAAGTAACCCTCGGAATCGTCGGAGCCCTGGTCCTGATCGCGATCATCGTCGTCGTATCGGTGACGGGGATGTACAACAACCTGGTGGCCCTGAAGCAGGGCACGGACGCCCAATGGGCGCAGGTCCAGAACGTGTACCAGAGGAGGGCGGATCTGGTGCCGAACCTGGTTAGCACGGTGGCCGGGGCCGCTAACTTTGAAAAGTCCACGCTGACGGCGGTCACGGATGCCCGTGCGTCCGTGGGACGGGTGCAGCTACCGGCGGGGTCGGCCCCGACGGACCCGGCGCAGCTGGCGGCGTTTGAACAGGCGCAGGGGCAGCTGGGCGGGGCGCTCTCGCGCCTCCTGGTCGTCTCCGAGAACTACCCCGCGCTCAGGGCGACGGAGGGGTTCCGGGACCTGCAGGCCCAGCTTGAGGGGACGGAGAACCGGATCGCGGTGGAGCGCGGGCGGTTCAACGACGCGGTCCAGGCGTACAACACGCAGATCAAGACGTTCCCGGCGGTGATCCTCGCGGGCATGTTCGGGTTCACGGCGAGGCCCTACTTCGCCGCGGCTCCCGAGGCGGCGACGCCGCCCAAGGTGCAATTCGACTTCGGAAACAAGTCGCCGTGACGTTGTTCCGGGCCCTACTCCCCCGGGCGTGGGTCGCGCTGGCGCTGTTCTCCTGCGCCGGCGCATGGGTGCGGGCGGCCGAGGTCATCCCCCCGGCCCCGGGCGCGTACTTCAACGACTACGCGGGTGTGGTGAGCGCGGGGACCGCGGCGTCCCTGAACGCGCAGCTCGACCAGTTTGAGCGGGCGACCTCCAACCAGGTGCTGGTGGCGATCTACCCGCACATGCAGTCGGATTCGTCGATTGAGGACTACTGCGTGCGGGTGGCGCAGTCCTGGGCGGCGGGACAGACCGGAAAGAAAAACGGGACGGTGCTCTTCATCTTTGCACAGGACCACACGCTCAACATCGAGGTGGGGTACGGGCTGGAGGGGGCGCTGCCCGACGCCCTCTGCAAGCGGATCATCGACGAGCAGCTCATCCCGCGCATCCGGGGCGGCGACTGGGATGGGGCGCTGCAGGCCGGCGTGCAGTCGATCCTCGCGGCGACCAAGGGGGAGTACCAGGGCAACGGGCAGACCGACAACGACCAGCAGCAGGGGCGGGGCGGGTTTCCCTTCAAGCTCGTCTTCATCCTGGCCCTGATTCTTGCCGGCCCGATCTTCCGCAGTTTCAACCACACGGTGTACAACGGGCGGGGGCGGCGCAGCTACTGGTCCGGCGGGGGGCCCTGGATCTTCCCGGGCGGCTTCGGGGGCGGCGGTTCCGGCGGAGGCGGCTTCGGCGGCGGCGGGGGCTTCTCGGGTGGCGGTGGGAGTTTTGGCGGAGGAGGCGCCAGCGGGCGCTGGTAGCCCCATTTCCCGACCATGCGATGGCTGTTCTCCAACCCCGCCAGGATCGACCACGAGCGCGTGGACGCTGCGATCCGCGCGGCCGAGAAGAAGACTTCGGGGGAAATCCGGGTGCTGGTCGCGCGCCACAGGACCGGCAACCCGGTGGCGGTCGCGCAGAGGCACTTTGACAAGATGGGCCTCGCCCGGGCGGGCCACCCCAGTGCGGTGCTGATCCTGGTGTCGCCGAGGTCCAGGAACTTCGCGGTCGTCGGGGACAAGGGGGTCCATGAGAAGTGCGGCGACTCCTTCTGGACCGAACTCGCGGCGGCGATGAGCGGGTACTTCAAGCGCGGGGAATTCACCGAGGGGGTGGTCCACGGGGTGGAGCGCGCGGGGGCCCTGCTGGCGGAGCATTTTCCACCGACCTGATGGCATCGAACAAGCCCCCCCTCCTACCGGCCGAGGTGTACCGGCGGGTCCTTCGCACAGCCCGTTTCAACGGCACGACGATCCTTGTGATCGCGACCGCGTTCGCCTTCGGCTCGGCCATGCTCCATGATGTCCACGGGACGATCGTGAGCCTCATGGTGGCGGGCGCGGGAGCGATCGAGCTGCACGGCGCGGGGATCCTGGGGCACAGGGAGGAGCGGGGGTTGCGGTGGCTCGTGACCGCGCAGGTGTACCTGATGTTCGTCATGCTCAGCTACGTGATGTATTCGCTGAACCACGTGGACATCGCGGCGTTCAGGCATCTGCTCGCATCGACGGCGGAGGACATGGGGATGCCGACCGACCAGCTTCGGCAGGCGCTGGCGCAGTCGGTGGCCCAATCGGGGGTGACCATGGACGAGGGCCTGAGGGCGTGCTATGAATTTTTCTATCTGCTGGTGGGGCTGGCGACGGTGCTGTTCCAGGGTGCGATGGCGATCTACTATGCAAGGCGGCAGCCGGCGGTCGCGGAAGCTCTCAAAAGGTAGGGGCGCCCGGCCGGTTCGCGTTTTGAGGTAGGGACGCCCGGCCCGGGCGTCCGGGCAAAC
>CAZGOX010000194.1:4103-5230 GCA_964527955.1 uncultured Opitutaceae bacterium
CAGAGCCATTCGCAGGCCCGGACGGGCGAGCCGCCCGTCCCTACCTTGTTGACCCAGCGGGGGCCCGCTGTTGTCTACGGATCGTGTACACGATCATCGGAGGCGATGGGAAGGAATATGGCCCGGTCCTGGCCGAGCAGATCCGTGTCTGGATCGCCGGCGGGCGCGCCGACCTGAACACGAAGGCGAAGGCGCTCGGAAGCGACGAGTGGAAGACGCTCGGGGATTTTCCGGAGTTTGAGGAGGGAGCCGCGTCCTCCCGACCGCCTCCGATCGGCCGGAGCGGGGAAGCCGCTGGCAACTTCCCGCAAGACGCAGGTGCCTTCCGACAGGACACAGGCGCTTCCCAGACGGGCGGGGGAACCACCCCGGACGGCGTGGGAGCCTTTCCGGAGGGAGCGCCCTTCCTGGCGGGGGTCCCATACGCCAGCCCTGCCAAGTTGGACGTCATCAGCTGCTACGAGCGGAGCTGGAGGCTGCTGCTCACGAACTTCTGGCCGCTGGTGGGAGTCACGGTGCTGGTCATGGTCGCGGACATCCTGGTGAGCCTCGTGCCTTTCCTCAAGGTGGCGGCACAGTTCGGGCTCGCCGGGGTCTTCATGGGCGGCCTGCAGTACTACTACCTGAGGACCATCCGGGGGCTGCCGGCCACGGTGCCCGATGCCTTCGCGGGGTTCAGCGCGGCGATGTTCCCGCTGATCATGGTGAACCTGGTGTCGGCGCTGCTCCTTTGGCCGAGCGTGATCCTCTTCAAGGAGGGGCACCTGGTGGCGGCTGGCCTCGTCATGCTTCCCGCGATCTACCTGTCGGTCGCCTACCAGTTCGCCTATGCGCTGGTGATCGACCGGGGCTTCAACTTCTGGGTGGCGCTGGAGGTGAGCCGGCGGACGATCACGGCCCAGTGGTGGCGGATGTTCCTGCTGTCGCTGCTGGTCATTCCCTTCTTTGTGATGGGGATCCTCTGCCTGGTCGTGGGAGTCTTTGTCGCGGTCGTGCTGGTCCAGGGCGCGTTGCTGTACGCGTACGAGGATTTGTGCGGGGGAAAGGGGGAAGGGTGGGCCAGGTAGGGAAGAGGTAGGGTTGGGGGCGGCTCGACCCTCGTAGGTCAGCGAGCTTGCTCGCGCCTT
>CAZGOX010000195.1:0-5191 GCA_964527955.1 uncultured Opitutaceae bacterium
TTTGCGCGCCAGGCCGAGCTCATGCAGCAGGCTGCCGAGGTCGTGGAATTCATGGTGAAGCAGCTCAGGCACGGGGCCAGCCTTGAGAAGATTCGCGAGGCGAACGACCGGCTGCAATTCGCGGAGGGAGAGGCCGACAAGGTGATGCTCGGGCAGCTCAAGGAGCTCTACCAGGGCCCGTGCGATACCAAGGAGCTGGTCATCCTCGGGGAAATCTACGAGATGGTCGAGCAGGCGGTCGACCGGTGCAGGAACGCCGGGAACGTTGTCGTCGGGATCGCATTGAAGCTATCCTGACCATGACGCTCTTCCTGGTCGTCCTGGTTACCGCGCTGGCTTTCGAGTACATCAACGGGTTCCACGACGCCGCGAACGCCATCGCCACGGTGGTTTCGACCAAGGTGCTGACCCCGCGGCAGGCGATTTTCCTTGCCGCGGTCGGCAACCTGGCCGGCGCGCTCGCGGGCACGGCCGTCGCCTCGACGATCGGGAAGGGCCTCGTGGACACCCACGTCGTGACCATGCACACGGTCCTATGCGCCCTGTTGGCCGCGATCGTCTGGGATCTCCTCACGTGGTGGCTGGGCCTTCCCTCCAGCTCAAGCCACGCCTTGGTCGGCGGCCTCTGCGGGGCGGCCCTGGCCACCGCGGGCGGCAACTGGAATGTCCTGAAGTGGTCGACCGGGCTGTGGCCAAAGATCGTTCTCCCGATGCTCGTGTCTCCGCTGCTTGGCTTCGTGGGAGGGGTCCTCGTCATGAGCCTGCTGAACATGGTGCTTCGCCGTGCGACCCCCCGCACAGTGAACCGGATCTTTGGCAAGGCCCAGCTCGTGAGCGCCGGTTTCATGGGCTTCAGCCACGGCTCCAATGACGCGCAAAAGACCATGGGGATCATCACGCTCACCCTGTTCACGGCCACAAAGGCTGGCGTATTCCTCCACGTCCCGGCGTGGGCCGATTTCCTCCTGGTGCCCGAGATGAAGTCGGTTCCCCTCTGGGTCATCATTGCCTGCGCCCTCACCATGGCAGCAGGCACGACCGCTGGTGGATGGCGCATCATCCGCACCATGGGCCAGAAGATGGTCAAGCTCCAGCCCGTGAACGGCTTCGCCGCGGAGACCACCGCCTCGCTCGTGATCTACGGCGCGTCGACCCTGGGCATTCCCGTCTCAACGACCCACGTCATCTCGACCTCGATCATGGGCGTCGGCGCAACCAAGCGCCTGAGCGCGGTGAAGTGGGGTATCGTCGAACGGATCGTCTGGGCCTGGGTGCTCACCCTCCCCGCAACCGGGATCACCGGGTACCTGCTGGTCAGGCTGTGGAATGCTTCGTAGCGGTCTGCTCGTCACCCCGGCCGTTTGTGAGTGCGGGCAAGGTGAACAGGAAGGTCGTCCCCTCATCGGGCGCGCTCTGGACGCGGACTTCGCCCCCGTGGGCCTGAACGACGTGCTTTACTATCGAGAGGCCCAGCCCTGTGCCTCCCTGTTCCCGGGACCTGGCCTTGTCCACGCGGAAGAACCGCTCAAATAGCCGCGCCTGCGCCTCCGGCGCCAGGCCCGGCCCGTCATCGCTGACGCTCATCTCGATCAGGCCTTCCGACAGCCTGGCGCCGCCGACGACGGTCGATCCCTCGTCGCATCCGTACTTGATCGCGTTGTCGATCAGGTTTGAAAGAACCTGGCGGATCCGGCTGGGATCGGCATGGGCGACAAGGTCCTCGGGCACGGTGTTCTTGAGCACCATGCGGCGTGCCTTGGCCCTGCCCTCGAAGTCGATGATCACCTCCTGCACCGCGGAACGCAGGGGCATCGGCTGGAGGTGAAGCCTCATCCGGCCTGAGTCCAGCGTTGAGAGAAGAAGAAGGTCGTCGATCAGGAGCGTGAGCCGATTGGCGTGCCGGTCGATGATCTCGAGAAACCTGTTGAGAGCGACGGGGTCGTTGCTTCCTCCGTCGAGCAGGGTCTCCGTCGCGCTCTTGATCAGCGACAGCGGGGTGCGAAGTTCGTGGCTGACGTTGGCGACAAATTCCTGCCGGACGGACTCGAGCTGCCTGAGCCGGGTGAGGTCGTGGAACACAAGGATGGCCCCGTCCCGCTCGCCGCGGCTGCCGCGCAGCGCCAGCGCGTTTATCTGGAGGAACCGGGGCGCTCCCGCCCCCTCGATGCGAAGCTCGTGGTCCAGCACCTCCGGCTCCGATTGGAGCCGGACGATCACGGCAGCGACCTCGTGCCGGCGCGTCACCTCGAGAAGGGTGCGCCCGACGGCCGGCAGTTGGAACCCAAAGAGGGCCCCGGCGGCGCGGTTTGCGAGCCTGATGCGGCCCAGCGCATCGGTCACGATCAGGCCCTCGACCATCCGGTCGAAAAGGGCCTCGGTGCGCCGCGCCTGCTCACCCAGCTCCGCATCCCGTTGCGCCCGCTGCTTCGCCAGCTCGGTCTGATGCCGCGCCCCCGCGCTGGCTCCGAGCGCCCGCTCCCGGCGCCAGCCAAGGGCCGCGGCGACGGCGGCCAACAGGAGCAGGATCGCAACCGTTGTCACGCGAATTGGCTCCTCAGTCCTCCGTCAGGAACCGGTAGCCGACTCCGCGCACGGTCTCCAGGTGACGGGCCGCAATCCCAAGTTTTTCCCTCAGTCGGCGCATGTGGGTGTCGACCGTCCGGCTGTCGATCGGGTTCTCATAACCCCAGACGTCCTGGAGCAGGCGGTCGCGCGTCTGGACGCGCCCGCGGCGCCGGGCCAGGAGCTCGAGAAGCTTGAATTCGGTCGCCGTAAGGGGAATCGGCCGGCCCGAGACCTGCACCACGTGGCGCGGGCCGTCGATGTCGATCTCGCCCGCCCGCAGGTGGGCGCCTGCATCCTCGACGGAACGGGAGCGAACCAGGAGCTTCCGGATGCGCAGGACGAGCTCGCGGGGGCTGAAGGGCTTCGTCACGTAGTCGTCCGCCCCGAGCTCAAGCCCGAGGACCCGGTCCATCTCCGCCGCGCGCGCGGTGAGCATGATGATCGGGACCGTCGCGGTCAGCGGGTCGCGGCGCAGGATCTTGCAGATCTCGAGTCCGTCGACTTCCGGCAACATCAGGTCGAGCACGATGAGGTCGGGACGCTCGTCCCTGGCGGCGACCAGGGCCTTCGCCCCGTCGCGGGCGAGCAGCGGCGTGAAGCCGGCCTCGCGCAGCTTGAAGCCCAGGATTTCCAGGGCATCCGGCTCGTCGTCGACGATGAGGATCTTGGCCTTCATGCGCCCTCGGGCGCCTTGGGCGCGGTGTGGCGGATGTCGATCGCCTCGTACAGGTAGACGACATCCTCGGCGATGTTGGTCGCGTGGTCCGCCACGCGCTCCAGGCTTTTCGATATGACCATCAGGTGGAGGCAGCGGGTGATGGTCGCCGGGCGCTCGACCATGAAGCTCGACAATTCGCGGTGCAGCTGCCGGTTGAGGTTGTCGACGTCGCCGTCGCGGGGGACCACGCTGCGCGCCTTGTCCGGGTCGCGGTTGATGAAGGCGGCAATCGCGTCGCGCAGCATGTCCAGCGACATGGAGGCCATGCGCGGGATGTCGACGTACGGCTTGAGCTGGGGCTCGGCCCCGAGGTCGATCGCGCGCCGCGCGATCGTCACGGCGGCGTCCCCGACCCGCTCCAAGTTTTGGGAGATCTTCATGCCAACCGTCGTCAGCCGCAGGTCGGTCGCCAGGGGGGCCTTGGACAGGAGGCGCACGGCCGTGTCGTCTATCTCGATCTCGAACTGGTCCAGGATGTTGTCGTCCTGGATCACCTGGCGCGCCAGGGCGTCATCGCGCTCGACGAGGGCCCGGATGCTCCGCGCGACGGCGGACTCGGCGTGGCTGGCCATGGCCAGAAGGCTTTCCCTGAGGTGAGTCATCTCTTCTGCGTAGTGGGTCATGCGTGGGCGGGGTTGGGCGTTGGCCGGCGGCTCATCCAAAGCGGCCGGAAACGTAGGCCTCGGTCTGGGGATTGCCCGGGTTGGTGAACATTTTGCTGGTATTATCGTACTCGACCAAATTGCCCATGTAAAAGAATGCCGTCCGGTCCGAGGCCCGCGCCGCCTGCTGCATGTTGTGGGTCACGATGACGACCGTGAAGTTCTCCCTCAGGGTCTGGATCAGCTCCTCGATTTTCGCCGTCGCCAGGGGATCCAGGGCCGAACAGGGTTCGTCCATCAGGAGGACCTCTGGCTGGACCGCGAGGGCCCGCGCGATGCAGAGCCGTTGCTGTTGTCCGCCCGACAGGCTGACCCCGGGGCGGTCGAGCACGTCCTTGACCTCGTCCCAGAGGGCCGCGAGCCGGAGGGACTCCTCGAGCCGGCGCTGGAGCACGGACCGGTCGCTGACTCCGTTCAATCGCAGGCCGACGAGCACATTCTCCTTGATCGAAAGCGTCGGGAAAGGGTTGGACTTCTGGAACACCATGCCCACCCGGCGCCTGACGACGGTGGGCTCGACGTGCGGGCCGTACAGATCCTCGCCGAACAACCGGAGGGAGCCGTTGAGCCGGGTGCCGGGCGTCAATTCGTGCATCCGGTTGAGGGCGCGAAGGAATGTGGATTTTCCGCAGCCGCTCGGCCCTATGATGGCGGTCACCCGCCTTGCCGGAATGCGGATTGAAATCCCGTGCAGGGCCTGGTTCGTCCCGTACCAGAGCGAAAAGTCCCGTATGTCGAAGGCGATATCCTCCGGCTCGGACGGAGCGGAGGGGACCACGGGCTGACCGGCGGCCGGGGCTGTGAAGGTCTTGGCGGAGGGCGTGGCAGTCTTGGGCTCGGAGATGGAGGGCATGGCGGTTTACTGGTTGTTGCGCCAATTGGAGAGCAGGCGGACGAGTATATTCAGGCCGAGAATCATGGCCATCAGAACGAGGGCGCCCGCCCAGGCCTGGCGATGCCAGTCGTCATAGGGCGAGATCGCGTAGGCAAAGATCTGCAGGGGCAGCGCCGAAATCGGCTCTGAAAGGCTCCGGTTCCAGAAGTTGTTGCCAAGGGCCGTGAAGAGCAGGGGCGCGGTCTCGCCCGCCACCCTCGCCAGCGCCACCAGCACTCCCGTGACAACGCCCTTGAGCGCCGTCCGGAGCACGATGATCACGATGACCTTCCAACGCGCTATGCCGAGCGCGAGGGCCGCCTCCCGGTAGCTCTGCGGCACGAGCACGAGCACCTCCTCGGTGGTGCGCAT
>CAZGOX010000196.1:0-5154 GCA_964527955.1 uncultured Opitutaceae bacterium
GCGATGATCGGTCCCTTGCGGGCCTTGATCTCCTGCATGCTCGAGACGATCTTGTTGAAGATCTCCCCCTTGGGGGCGAAGAAGACGCTCGGGCACTTCTCGCTGATCAGGGCGATGGGGCCGTGCTTCATCTCGGCCGCGGGATAGCCCTCGGCGTGGATGTAGGAGATTTCCTTGAGCTTGAGGGCCCCCTCGAGCGCGATGGGGAAGAGGGAAAGGCGGCCCAGAAACAGGAAGTCCGCAAAATGCGCGTAGCGCTTCGCGATCTCGCGGATGTGCGGCGCCTGCTTCAGGACCGTCCGAACCTGGTCGGGGGCCCCCTTGAGCGCCTCGACAAACTGCGCGCCGTCGCTGTAACTCATGTCCCTCAGCCGGGCCACGTACAGGGCCAGCATGGAGCCAAGCATCAGCTGGGAGGTGAAGGCCTTGGTCGAGGCGACCCCGATCTCGGGGCCCACGTGCTGGTAGATTCCGCCGTCGGTTTCGCGGGCGAGCGTGGATCCCACGGCATTGTTGATCGCAAGGACGCGGAACCCCTTTCGCTTGGCTTCCCGCATGGCCGCCAGGGTGTCGATCGTCTCGCCGGACTGGCTGATGAAGAAGAAGACGGTGTTCGGGTCGAGCGGTGCGTTCCGGTAACGGAACTCCGAGGCGTAGTCCACCTCGACGGGAAGGCGGGCAAAGCGCTCGAACAGGTGTTCGGCCACCATGCATGCGTGCCAGGCCGACCCGCACGAGCAGAACATGAAGCGGCTCACCTGGCGCAGTTCCGAGGAGGAGAGGTTCAGGCCGCCGAAGACCGCCGTGCTCCCGTCGGCCGAGAAACGGCCGCGCATGGTGTTTTCGAGCGCCTGCGGCTGCTCGAAGATCTCCTTTTCCATGAAGTGGGCGTACGTCCCGCGATCCGCGTCCTTCACCGACCACGTGATCTTGTCTACCACCGGGGAGACATCGCTCTGGTCCAGCGTGCTGATGGCGAAGGTCGTCGGGGTGAGAAGGACCAGTTCGCCGTCCTTCAGGTAGACGACATTCTGGGTGCGGCTGACGATGGCCGAGGCGTCGCTCGCGAGCAGGGTCTCGCCGTCACCGACCCCGAGGATCAGCGGCGAGGCCTCGCGGGCGGCGACGATCTCGCCGGGGCAGTCGAGGCAAAGAACCGCGATCCCGTAGGTTCCCTCGACGTGGCCGAGGGTCTTCCGGACGCTCTCGAGAAAGCGGCTCTGGCCGGGCGCATCGGGCGCCTCCTTGGCGTAGTGGTACGCGATCAGGTTGCAGAGGACCTCGGTGTCGGTCTCGGACTTGAAGGTGTAGCCCTTGGTCAGCAGGAACTTCTTGATCGCGGCGTAGTTCTCGATGACGCCGTTGTGGATCAGGGCGATCTTGCCGTCGCTGCTGACATGGGGGTGGGCGTTCCCGTCGGTGACGCCGCCGTGGGTCGCCCACCGGGTGTGGCCGATCCCCGTGGTCCCGGTGAAGCGGTGCTGGGCGGCCTCCTGGACCAGGACCTCGACCCGGCCGGCCTTCTTCACGACGTCCAACTTGCCGCCCTGGATCACGGCAAGGCCCGCCGAGTCGTACCCGCGGTACTCAAGTCGCTTCAGCCCCTCCAGGATGACGGAGGACGCCTTCTGCTTGCCCACATAACCTATAATTCCGCACATGATCGATTAATTTTGAATCGCCAATGTAGGCGGGCGGCGAAAACATAGGCAAGGTTTATGACCAACAAGAACCGGGTGCTCGCGGTGATCATGGGCGGGGGCAGGGGAACCCGCCTTGCACCGCTTACGCAGGAGCGATGCAAGCCGGCCGTGCCGCTCGCGGGGAAGTACCGCCTGGTCGACATCCCGATCAGCAACTGCATCAACTCCGGCATCAACAGGATCTTTCTCCTCACCCAATTCAACACGGCCTCGCTCCACCGGCACATCCAGGGGGCCTTTCATTTCGACCCGTTTGACGGCGGCTTTGTCGACATCCTGTCGGCGGAGCAGACGGAGAAGAGCCTGGACTGGTATCAGGGGACGGCCGACGCAGTCCGCCGCAACATCGTCCACTTCCGCTCCTTCCCGCACGACCTGATCCTGATCCTGGCCGGGGACCAGCTCTACCGGATGGATTTCCGGGAGATCATCGACCAGCACATCTCGACGGGGGCCGACGTGACGGTGGCCGCGATCCCGTTCCCCATCTCGCGTGTCGAGGGCCTCGGGGTGATGAGGGTCGGCGACGACCTCACCATCCAGGAATTCGTGGAGAAGCCGAAGGATCCGGCCATCGTGCGGGCGCTCACCCTGAGCCCCGCCCTCGAGGGGCGGCTCAAGGCGGGCGGGGGGGAAAAGCACTGCCTCGCCTCAATGGGCATCTACGTGTTCAACCGCGCCGTCCTCGCGGAGGCCCTGGACAACACCATGACGGACTTCGGCCGGGAGGTGATCCCCGGGCTCCTGGGGAAAAGCCGGATCTTCGCCCACATCTTCGAGGGCTACTGGGAGGACATCGGCACCGTGCGCTCATTCTTCGAGGCGAACCTCGCCCTTGCGCAGCCTATGCCGCCGTTCAATTTCTTCGACCCGGACGCGCCGATCTACACCCAGCTCCGCTACCTCCCGGCCTCCAAGCTGAACAAGTGCGCGATCGACCAGGCCGTGATCGGCGACGGCTCGATCCTCACCGACTCGAAGATCACCCACTGCGTGATCGGCATCCGGTCCTTCGTGGACGAGGGCTCGGACCTCCAGGACGTGGTCGTCATGGGGGCCGATTACTACGAGAACCAGGATCAAATCCGGAAAAATGTGGCGCGCGGGAGGCCGCCCATCGGGATCGGCAAGCACTGCAGGATACGCCGGGCCATCATCGACAAGAACGCCCGCATAGGGGAGGGCTGCGAGCTATCCCCGGTCGGCAAGGCGGACGGCACCTATGTGGGCGGCGCGGTCGTGATCAGCGACGGGGTTCTCGTCGTGACCAAGGGGGCGACAATACCCGCAGGGACGGTGCTGTAACCATTTGAATTCCGGACGGGTTCTCTCCGGTCGCTTTTCGTTCGCAAAGCCTCACACAGTCGACCTCCGAGAATCCGTCCGGAATTCAAATGGATCCCGGGTGTTACTTGAGGGGCCGGCTCGGCCTCACCCATAGGAACACCCCGGCGGCGATCAGGAAGATGGAGTAGAAGGTGCCCCGGCTCATTCCCAGGATCAGCGGCACGCCGACATCGGGCTCGCGGTAGACCTCCCCCAGCATGCGCACGAGGGCGTAGGCGACGAAGAATTCGCCTGCGAGGCGGCCGGGCCGCCTTGTCGTGACGTCCGTCCGCCAGAACCTGAGCTGCATCAGCACGAGCAGGACGATCCCCTCGAGAAAGGCCTCGTACAGCTGCGAGGGGTGGCGCGGCGCGATGTCGGCCAGGGGAGTGCCGGGCTCGGCGCTCCTGGGGAAGATGACGGCCCAGGGGACCGTGCTCATCTTTCCCCAGAGCTCCCCGTTGATGAAGTTTGCGATGCGCCCAAAGAAGAGCCCTGCCGGCGCGGCCGACACGACCAGGTCTCCGAGGTGGAGGAACCTGATCTTGCTCACGCGGGCGAACCACACAAGCGCGACAGCCACCCCCAGCATCCCGCCGTGGCTCGCCATGCCTCCGTCCCAGATCCTGAAGATCACCATGGGATCGGCCCTCAGCATCCCCGGCTCGTAGAAGAAAAAATAGCCGAGCCGGCCGCCCAGGAGGACGCCGAGGACGACGGCAGCCATGAGGTCCGGAATCCTCGCGTCGGGCAGCAGGGACCGCCCGGCGCGTGCGTAGAGGCGCAGGAGGCCGGCCGCGGCCAGGAAGCCCAGCAGGTAGGCGAGTCCGTAGTACCGGATGCCGATATTGCCATGAAACCGCACCAGGAACGGACTGATGTCGTCCACCCAGTACGCGAGCAGGCTTGGGCTCGGGACCGCGGAGACTGGGCCAGGCATCGTCGGGTTCCGGTCTTCGGGCCTAGGCCGGCCGGTCCGCGCGGGGGCGCACCGCCTCACGCTGCTTTGCCCGGGCAAACTCGCGCATGTCCACCGCGAGGTCGTCCTTCTCGAAGATCTCGCGGCCGAGAAGGTGTTCGATGACGTCCTCCATCGTGAGGAGGCCCGAGGTCGCCCCGAACTCGTCGACGGCGATGACGATCTGCTGGTGGGCCTTGAGGAAGCACTGGAGGGCGTCGGCGACGGTGGCCATCTTCGGGATGAAGTTCGCCTCGTGCATGATCTGCTCGACCAGGAGAATATCCTGGTCGTTCGCCTTCGCCTTGAGGAGGTCCCGGCGGCGGACGATGCCGACGATGTCGTCAAGGTCCTTGCCGAAGACGGGCATCCGGCCAAAGGGAAGGTTGGGGTACTCTAGGAAGACCTCGCCCACCGTGGCGCTGCGCCGGAGCGCCGTGATGACCGTGCGCGGGGTCATGATGGAGCTGACCCGGACGTCGTCGAGCGAGAGGGCGTTGGTGATGATGTTGGACTCGCTCTTCGTGAGCGTCCCCAGCCGGGCCCCGCGCTCGGCCAGCAGGATGATCTCCTCCTCGGACCCGCTTTGCTGTCCGCGCATGCGCATGATCGGATACAGGGCGAGGTTCGCAAGCCAGGTGACGGGCCTGAGCAGCCGGCACAGCCAGAGCATGGGGTACACGGCGTAGGGCTGCAGCCGGCGGCGCTGGGCGACCCCGACGATCTTCGGCAGCATCTCGGATCCCACGACCAGGAGCGCCGCGAACCCCGTGGTCACGAACACGAGGATCTTTTCGCCGAAGAGGCGGCCGCAGATGGCGCCGATCACCACGGAACCGAGGGCATTGGACACCGTGTTGAGCGTGAGAATCGCGGAAATCGTCTGGTTGATCTCCTGTTTGAGACTCTCGAGGAGCCGGCCCCTCCTGGGCATGGACTTCTTGAGGGCCTCGATCTCCGCGACGGTCGTGCTGAGGACAATCGCCTCCAGCAGCGAGGCCACGAAGGAGACCCCGAGTGTGGTGATGATGGCGATGCCCAGCCAGAACATGGCTGCTGTATGCACGCGATCGGCGGCGACTTCAAGGCTGCACGCCGTTTAGGGATTGAGCGCGGGACGGATCGGCGCTGAGATTCCCTTCCCCTCGCCGTGCCCAACCTGAAGCA
>CAZGOX010000197.1:0-5145 GCA_964527955.1 uncultured Opitutaceae bacterium
ACGGCGATCCGCTTGTCGGCCGCCGTGTTGTAGAGCGCCCTGAGGATCCGGGTCGAAAACCGGCGCTTCTGCCAGTCGTTCATCTTCACGACGCCCTCCCAGTAGGCGGCGACCTCGGGCAGCCCGAAGTGCTCGCAGAGGTACACCAGGTTGAGGATGTCCTTCTGGAAGCAGGACCCGCCAAAGCCGACCGACGCCCGGAGAAACTTGGGCCCTATCCGTGAATCGCGCCCGATGGCATGGGCCACCTCGTCGACGTCGGCGCCGGTCGCCTCGCACAGGGCGGAAATGGAATTGATCGAGGAAATGCGCTGGGCCAGGAACGCGTTCGCCACGAGCTTTGAGAGCTCGGACGACCAGAGGTTCGTCACGATGATCCTGTCCCGCGGCACCCAGCGGGCGTAGACCCCGGCCAGCGTCTGCGCCGCCGCGTCGCCTCCCGGGGTTCGCTCCCCGCCGATCAGGACGCGGTCGGGGGTGAGCAGGTCGGCGATGGCCGTGCCCTCGGCGAGAAACTCGGGGTTGGAAAGCACCTCAAACTTCGCCCCGCTCCCATTGGCGGCGAGGATGTCCTTGATCGTCTCCGCCGTCTTCACCGGGATCGTGGACTTCTCGACGATGATCTTCGGGCCCGTCGCCACCTCGGCGATGGTCCGCGCGACCGACTCGATGAAGCGAAGGTCCGCCGCCCTGCCCGCCCCGAGCCCATGGGTCTTCGTCGGCGTGTTCACCGCCACGAAGATCAGGTCGGCCTCCCGGATCCCGCCTTTCACGTCCGTGGAAAAAAACAGGTTCCTGCCGCGGCTCTTCCGGACCACCTCGTCGAGACCGGGCTCATAGATGGGCAGGTCGTCCGAATTCCACGCGGCGATCCGGGCCTCGCTCATGTCGACCACCCTGACCTCGATGTCCGGGGCCTTGAGGGCGATCATTGCCATCGTGGGGCCGCCGACGTAGCCGGCGCCGATGCAGCAGATTTTCATGTCCTTGGGGTCGGCGCGGGTTACGCCGGATGGGGTGCGGGCGAACCGCCGGGAAGGATGGCGCCAGGGGCCGGGGCCTTCTCGGAAAGCTTCTTCTCGGCGAGCTTCTCCGCGGTGGAAGTCAGCGGGACAGGCGTCACCGACGAACGGATTTCCCCGAATTGCAGGATCTCAAGGATGTGGCGGCCCTCGATCGTCTCGTACTCGAGGAGCGCCTCGGCAATCTTGTTCAGCGCCGCGCGCCGTTCCGTTACAATCGCGGTGGCCCGCTCGTACTGCTCGGTGATGATCCGGTGGATCTCGGCGTCGATCCGGCGCGCGGTCTCCTCGGAGACGTTCTCGGTGCGGTTGATCTCCCTCCCGAGGAAGATCGTGTCCGAGTTGTCGCCGTACGCGATCGGGCCGAGCGAGCTCATGCCCCAGTCGCAGACCATGTGGCGCGCGATCGCGGTGATGTCCTTGATGTCCCCGCCCGCGCCGCTCGAAATGTCGCCCAGGGCGATCTCCTCGGCGACGCGCCCGCCGAGGCCGGTGGCGATCCGGTCCAGCATCCGCTTCTTCGCATGGGTGAGCTGGTCCTTCTTCGGGATGAACATCGTGCTCCCCAGGCTCCGGCCGCGGGGGATGATCGTGACCTTGTGCACGGGCATCTCGCCGTCGTCGAGCACCGCCTGCACAAGGGCGTGCCCCGCCTCGTGGTAGGCGATGAGCGTCTTCTCCGTCGAGTCCATCAGGCGGCGGCGCTCCCTGCCAAACTGCACCTTTTCCCGCGCCTCGTCCACGTCGACCATCTCGACCTTCTTCTTGTTGCGGCGGGCCGCAAGCAGGGCCGACTCGTTCAATAGGTTGGCGAGCTCGGCGCCGGAAAGGCCGGGCGTCCCGCGCGCAATGACGCTCAAGTCCACGTTCTCGCCGAGCGCGATCTTGCGGGCATGCACCCGCAGGATCTGCTCGCGGCCGATCAGGTCCGGGAGGTCCACCTGGATCTGGCGGTCAAAGCGCCCCGGGCGCAGCAGCGCGCTGTCGAGGACATCCGGGCGGTTTGTGGCCGCAATGATGATGACCCCCTCGGTCGTGTCGAAGCCGTCCATCTCGACCAGCAGCGAGTTCAGGGTCTGCTCGCGCTCGTCGTTGCCGCCCCCGAGCCCGGCGCCGCGCTGGCGGCCGACGGCGTCGATCTCATCGATGAAGATGAGGCAGGGGGCGCTCTTCCTTCCCTGCTCGAACATGTCGCGCACCCGCGACGCCCCGATGCCGACAAACATCTCCACAAAGTCCGAACCTGAGATGCTGAAGAAGGGCACGTCGGCCTCGCCGGCCACCGCCTTGGCGAGCAGGGTCTTCCCGGTGCCCGGGGCCCCCACCATGAGGATGCCCTTCGGGATCCTGCCCCCGGTCTTCGTGAATTTTTTGGGGTCCTTCAGGAATTCGACGATCTCCGAAACCTCCTCCTTGGCCTCGTCGCAGCCCGCCACGTCGGCAAAGGTCACCTTGTCGCGCTCGCGGGTCAGGAGCTTGGCCCGGCTCTTCCCGAAGCTTAGGGCTCCGCGCCCCGCCTGGCGGAGCTGGCGGACAAAGAGGAAGTACAGAACGCCAATGACGATCACAAACGGGACCACCTGCATGACGATCTGCATCGGCAGGGTCGCCGGCTGCTGCTCCGAGAACTTCTTCGACTTGCGCAGCTGGGCCAGGTCGGAATCGGTCACGCGGCCCGCGGCCGTGAACTTCTCGGTCAGCTGGCCGCGCTCGTTCTTCAGGGTCTTTTGCGCGGTCTCGCCGGTCACCAGGGTCCAGTCCCGCCCGCCCGACGGATCCGGATGGATCACGCCCGACTTGAGATCCCCGGCGTCGGCATGGTCGATCACGTCCTGGATGGTGATGTTTGCCGGCACCACGCTGATGCCGGGCGACCAGTACAGAAGAGCCAGCGCCCCAAGGACTATCGCCGCCCAGATCAGCAACGCCTTGGGCTGGAATCGATCCGGCGGAAGGTTGCGCGGCGTGCGGCGCGGTCTTTGGTTTTCAGGATCAGGCATTTGTAAGATGGGACGTTCCATCCACGTTGGATGTTCCCGCCGAGGAAGTCAAAAAGAAGCTCTGGTGGCCGGCGGGGGGCTTCTACGCACTGGCGGAGTACCGAAGCCAACGCCCGCGGATCACCGCAAACCCCTTGGCCCCAAGGCTGTGCCGAGTCGGGGCACCGCGGAGGACGGCCGCCAGGAGCGCCTCGAAACCCCGGCGGGAAAGCGTCGCGGCCCCGGGCTGAGCGAGAAGCCAGCGGTGAAGCCCGCGCCGGACCACGGCCCGCGGCTGGCCGGCCAGGCGAGACAGCGACAGTGCGCCCGCCGGCGTCACGGGCTTGAGGCGCTCCACCCATGCCTCCAGCGCGGAATCGTCCTCCTCGATCAGTTCCCGCGACTGGGCTGCACCCGCCATGGCGTCGCGTCCCGCGGCGCGCTGCCACGCCGGCAACACCTTGCTGCGAATCCGGTTGCGAAAAAAGAAGTCCGCCTGGTTGCTCGCGTCCTCCCTCCAAGGGACCCCGGCCCCGCGCAGGGCCCCGGTGATCTCGGCCCGCGCCAGATTCAACAGGGGGCGTGCGTGTGTCCTTCCGCGGGGCCCCGCCTGCAACGGCCGGGGCGCGGCCAGGCCGGCCGAACCGCTCCCGCGGGCGAGGCGCATGAGCATCGTCTCAGCAATGTCGTCCCTCTGGTGGCCGAGGAAAAGGGTCCGGATGCCCCGCCGGGCCATCTCCCGGTCAAAGAAGGCAAATCGGGCGGACCGGGCGGCTGCCTCGCTCGGGGCCTTGGGATGCGACTCCCACCTGCCGCAGGCGAACTTGATCCCAAGACCGGAGCACACGGCCCGGCAGAATCGGGCGTCCGCCGCCGAAGCGGCGCCTCGGATCCGGTGGTCGAAGTGCAGCGCGCACAGGCGGGCTCTGCGCCCTGGCCAATGCGCCCAAAGAAGCAGCAGGAGGCACAGGGAATCGGCTCCCCCGGAAAACGCCACGGCCCACCCCTCCCCCGGCAGGCGCCCGTCCGCCCAGGCCGCCACGGCAGGATGGAGGCGGTCGCGCCGCAGCCCCGAGGCAAGCCTCTCGCCCCGAAGCCGCCAGGGAGAAATGGGAGCGGACTTGGGCACTCCTCTCTAGAAGGTCAGAAACTCCCCGCCGAAGTGCGGGACCAGGGCCGCCGGCAGGCGCACGCGGCCGTCGGCGGTCAGATTGTTTTCCAGAAGGGCGGCCAGCACCCGCGGCGCAGCCAGGGCGGAGCCGTTGAGCGTGTGCACGAACTCGGGCCTTCCGGACTCCTTGGATCGATAGCGGATCTGGGCCCTCCGCGATTGGAAAGCCTCGAAGTTGCTGCAGCTCGAGACCTCGAGCCAGCGCTTCTGCCCGGCGGACCACACCTCGAGGTCGTACTTTTTCGCCTGGGCAAAGCCCAGGTCCCCGCCGCACATGAGCAGGACTCGGTAGGGAAGCTCCAGCTTCTGCAGGAGGCGCTCGGCGTCGTCGCGGAGCTTCTCCAGCTCCCCGTAGCTCGAGCCTGGGTGGACCCACTTCAGCAGCTCGACCTTGTCGAACTGGTGCAGCCGGTTGAGCCCGCGCACATCCTTGCCGTAGCTGCCCGCCTCGCGCCGAAAGCAGGGAGTGTAGGCGCAGCGGCACACCGGCAGCGCCGACTCGTCCAGGATCTCGTCGCGGAAAAAGTTCGTGAGGGGGACCTCGGCGGTGGGCACGGCGAAGAACCGGTCGGGAACGGTCTCGTACATCTGCCCTTCCTTGTCCGGCAGCTGCCCGGTCGCCGTGGCGCTCGCCGCATTGACGAGGATCGGTGGGGCGACCTCAAGATACCCGGCCCTGACATTTTCCTCCAGGCAGAAGTTCACGAGGGCCCGAAGCAGGCGCGCACCCCCGCCCACATAGAACGGAAACCCCGCCCCGGTCACCTTGGAGCCGCGGGGAAAATCGAACAGCCGGTCGAATCCCGGGATCTCCCAGTGGGGAACGGCATGGGGGGACGCCGACCCCAGGTCGCCATGGATCCCCATCACCACGTTGTCGTCCGGGCCCGCGCCCTCCGGGACGCTCTCATGCGGAAAGTTGGGCAGGGTGAGCATCGCCTCGCGGACCTTGTCCTCCAGCGGCTTCAGGGCG
>CAZGOX010000198.1:0-5121 GCA_964527955.1 uncultured Opitutaceae bacterium
CTTCGTAAGCGGATAGCCAGCGTTGTTGACCAGTACATCAACGGACAATCCGAGGGCCCGGCATTTCTCCCACACCGCTTCGGCTGCACAAGGCTCCGAAAGATCCTGGACGATCCCCCAGGCCTTTGTGCCATGGCGCCCGGCCAGTTCAGCCGTCCGCCTGGTGACCGCCTCCTGGCTGCGGCCCACCAGGATCAGATCGAACCCTTCCTTGGCCAGGACATCGCTGAAGCTTGCTCCAATGCCCGAAGTGGCGCCTGTCACGAGCGCGACGCGGCTGCCCGCCGCCCCGGCCTCGGCCGTCGGTCCTTTCAGCGCAAGCCTGCGGCGAGCATCCCGGTGGAGGATCCGCGATCTTTCCCTCAGCAGCCTGCGCGGCGTGAACTTGGCGACCGCGGCGATCGCCTGGTTTACGGTTCCGGGGATATAAGTCGGCCTGCCCTCGACCGCCGCCCTCCACGCGCCGTCCGCAACCTGATCCGGCTGAAGCCACATGAACCCGGGCACCGAATCGCGAACATCCGTTATGCCGCTGTTCACGAACAGTTCGGTCCTCATGAATCCCGGGCAGACGGCGGTCGCACTGACCCCGGTTGTCTTCAGTTCGAAGTTCAGCGACTCCGTGAAGGGAATCAGGAACGTCTTTGTGGCGTTGTAGGTGGCCAGCCTAATTCCGCCTGGCATAAAGCCGGACATCGAGGCCACGTTGATGATCCGCCCCGAATGCCGCGCTATCATTCCCGGCAGGAACACGTGGGTGAACTCCAGCACGACCTTGAGGAGCAGCTGAAGGTTGTCCTCAATTGCGGACCAGGGAAGCTCGTGAAGGCACTGGTTGAGGTGGTATCCGGCGTTGTTGACCAGGACGTCGATTTCCAGGCCCAAAGCCTCGCAGCGCGCGTGGACTTCCTCCGCCGCGCCCGGACGAGTCAGGTCCACAGCGATGACGTGCGTTGGAACCGAAAAGCGGGCATCGAGTTCGGCTGCGGCTTCCCTCGCGCGGTCGCCCTGCCGGTCGACAAGTACGATCCCGACCCTCTCCCGAGCCAGCCGCCTTGCGAAGCTCGCTCCAAGCCCCGAAGCCGCCCCAGTCACCAATGCAAAGCGTTTACCGGTTTTGTCCAAGTCCGTTGGGCGACTCTTAGTTGGAGGAAATGACTGTCAATGACATTTGACCTCCGAAGGCATCCGGCAACATGCTGGAAGACCGGCATGAAGTCGCTGAGAACCTCCACCATCCTGGTCGCCATCCTGCTCAGCTTCGCGACCGTCTTTCCGTTCCTGCCCGAAGCAGATGGTTCGTCCCCCTTCTCAGGAGTTTCTTGGATTTCACTTGTCAGCGGATGGATCTTGAGAGCCCTGCCTCTTTTCGCCGTCCTGATCGCCGGCTTGCTGGCCTGGGACCACTCTCCCGCCGCGCGGCGAGCCGTGACCAACACGGTGGGATGGCTGGCCGTCAGGCCTGGCCGCGCCATTCTCGTCGTTTCGCTCGCCGCCGTGATCGCCAGCGCCTACCCTGTGGTCTTCCTGGGCAAGAGCTATGTGTCGCCCAACATGAGCACCGACCTGCTCTATGACGGGTTTCCCACCCTGCCGGGCTACACAAGCAGCTGGGT
The DNA here is from genome assembly GCA_964527955.1 of uncultured Opitutaceae bacterium. GTDB lineage: Bacteria > Verrucomicrobiota > Verrucomicrobiia > Opitutales > Opitutaceae > Palsa-1447. The sequence goes on from CAZGOX010000198.1 coordinate 1,617, forward strand.
CGAGTATCCCAAGGGCACCGATACGGGTGCCCTGATGTGGGGTCACATCCCGTACGCCACGACCTTCCGCCGCTCCCTGGCCCAGGGTGAGCTGCCCGTTTGGAATCGATACGATTTTGGCGGACTGCCGCTCCTCGGGCAGGGATACACCATGTTTGGCGACCCATTGCACTTTCTGCCGATAGCCGCCAACAGCGCCTCATGGGCCTGGGACCTGAAGATCCTGGTCGCAAAGTGGCTGTTGGCCATCGGCCTTGGACTGCTCGTCCTGTCAGTCGTCAGGCACCTGCCGTCGGCGCTGCTGGTGTGCCTTGCCGCGCCGTTCCTCGGGTTCTTCATCTATCGCTACAGCCACCCCGCTCTCTTCAGCTTCTGCTACGCGCCGTGGCCTCTTCTCTGCTGGATCAAGGCCGCCGAAACCCGTCGACTCCGCTCCTTCGCGGCATGGTGCGCAGGGCTCATCCTCGCCAACTTCGCGCTCTTGAACAGCGGCAGCGTGAAGGAGGCCTACATGCTGATCCTGACGCTCAACTTTTCCGGCCTTTGCGTCCTGGCCTCCTCCTCCGCACCGCGGAAGGAGCGCCTGCTCAAGCTCGGCGGACTCGTTTGGGCCGGTGTGCTTTTCGCACTGCTCGCTTCGCCGGTTTGGATGACGTTTCTCGATGCCCTGGGGCACGCGCGGACCGGCTATGATCACCCGGGGGCATTCCAGATCAGCCCGGCGCTGATCCTGGGCGCGTTCGACGAGGCTTTGTACCGGCCGCTCGACACCAACAGCCTGGTCTTCAATCCCGCCGCCAATTTCCTGATCCTTGGCGGCCTGCTCTATTTCCTCGCCACGCTGCGTACCCATTTCACGAATCGCGCAGCCGCGGCGCTCGCTGCGAGCTCCCTGGTGCCCCTTGGCCTGGCCTTCGGCCTGATCCCGCCCCAGTGGATCGTTGAAGTGCCCTTCCTTTCCCACGTCGTCCACATCGACAACAGTTTCAGCTGCCCGCTGATCATCCTCTGTTGCGTGCTTGCGGGTGCGGGGTTTTCGGCCGCCGCTGCAAGGCTTGGGACCCGGGATGGACGCGGCGACCTGGTCGTGGCCGGCCTCCTGTTGTTCGCCATGGTCTTCAGCTACACCGCGTATTGCCACGTTGTTCACCGCCCGCAGTACGGCTGGGACGCCACCTACTCGCCCCTCAAGGAAGGACAGACCGTGCCCGTCGCCCCATTTGTCTGGGCCTACCTCGCCGTCCTGCTCGCCGCCTTGGCCGCATTTGGCCTGCTGGCGCGCCGCGTCCTCATGGCCGGGAGGTCAACACCAGCCGCCGGACTTGCGCTCGGCCTGTGCGTCCTAGCGCTGCTTTGGCGACATGCCTTGCAGCCGGAATCGGCCGGCTTTTGGGACTATGTGATCCGCCCCAAGGATCGGGTGGACTTCCTGGCGCCGTCGCCCGCGGTGGCTTACGTCCAAGCGGCCGTGAAGGATGCCCCCTTCAGGGCCACGGGCCTCGACAGCAACTTTTTCAATGGGTGGCAGGCCGTGTACGGTCTCGAGGGGATCGCCGGACCCGACCCGCTGGTCAACCCTCGCTTCCGCTCCCTCACGGACCTGTCTGCACTCCAGGAGGTGTGGGACTGGCGGCTGTATGTGACGAGGGACAATCTTGCGGCAGCCCGCCCTTTCCTCGATTTCCTGAATGTCCGGTACTATTTTGCACGGAGCGACGGCCCTGAAATGGATCGCGTCCTGAAGAACGACCTGAGGGCCGATTTGGACGTCTATGAGAGCCCCACAGCGTGGCCGCGCGCCTTTTTCACGGACCGCTTGACCACCATCGAGACCCCAACGCAGCTCGTGGATCGAATCCTCCATGGTGACGGGAGGCCGTTCGCAGCAATGCAGACGGCCGACCTTGCGTCGAGCCCAAGGCTCGCGCGGCTTGTCGGCGACCCTTCAAATCGAAGCGTCGTCCAAGCCGAGGGCTACCACCTGACCGAGAACACAACCTCCTTTGACGTAGAGGCGCCGCGGCCCGGCCTGGTCGTCCTGGACGAAGCTTTGTGGCCGGGATATTCCCACGCCACCGTTGATGGCGTGAAGGCTTCCGTGATCCGGATCAACCACACGTTTCAAGGCCTCGAAATAGACCGCGCCGGGATGCACCACGTCATGTTCTCCTACCGGCCGCGCCATTTTGTTCTGACTTTGGAGCTGTTCGCCGCCGGCCTTTTCGGCCTCGTCGCAAGTTTAGGGCTCGCATGGCGGCTCGGGCCGCAGTCACGATCCTCTTGAGCCTCAATCTTGGGGCCGAGCCCTATTCAGCATGAAAGCGATTGTAATTGGGGGAGCCGGATTCATCGGCTCCTGTTGCGCCGCCCGCCTGCTCAGGGATCCTGACACCAGCGTCACGGTCTTCGACAATTTCTCCTCGGGCCGCGCCTGGCACATCGAGGCGTTGAAGGGCACGGGGCGTCTGCAGGTCGTCACCGCCGACGCCCAGGATCTGGCCGCGTTGACGGCCGCCGCCGCCGGCCAAGACATCCTCTTCCATTTCGCCTCCAACCCGGACATCGCCAAGGCGGCGACCGAGCCGACGATTGATTTCCATCAGGGAACGCTGCTTTCCCAGAACGTCTTTGAAGCCGCGCGGTTGGCCGGGGTTGCCCGGGTCATCTACGCGAGCGGCAGCGGAGTGTTCGGGGACAACCCTGCAAGAATCTTTGACGAAAGCGACTTTTCGCCCAACCCAACCTCTACCTACGCCGCAAGCAAGGCCGCCGGGGAGACGCTGCTAAGCGCCTATTGCGCGATGTTCGGGCTCCAGGGATTGACCTATCGTTTCGCCAACGTGGTCGGCCCCCACCAGACCCACGGGGTCGCCTTCGATTTCATCCGGCGGCTTCGCAAGAATCCTCGCCAGCTCACGGTGATGGGCAACGGCACACAAACCAAGTCCTACATCCACGTGGACGACGTCATCACCGGTCTGCTCCACTTTCTCCGGGGATTCCCCAGACGGTACGACTACTTCAACCTGACGACGGACGACAGCCTGACCGTGAAGGAGATCGCCCAGCTGGTCATTGGGGAAATGGACCTGCGCGATGTGGAGGTTCACTACGGCGCCTCCGACCGCGGGTGGGCCGGGGACGTGCCCTACATTCGTTTCTCCTCAAGCAAGATGAAGGGCCACGGCTGGGCGCCAAAGCGCACTTCGCTTGAGGCCATGCGAGCCTCGATCCGGGGCATGCTGGCTAACGCGGGCAAGGGAATCTTTGAATAACGGATCCCTCTTTGACCTTTGGGTCGATCCCTGAAGCCGCCCTGCCTTCACGGCAGACTGGGTGAATCTTGGGAAGGGGCGCCGCATCGACTCATTCCAGTTTGCGGGACAAGAAAAATAGAACAGATACAGATTGCAGCGGCCTTCAACCGACCGAAGAATCGCGGTCATGTTCGGTGGAATGCAGCGATGGAGCCCATGTTTGCCGACGTCCGCGATCTGGCGGAAAG
>CAZGOX010000199.1:0-5040 GCA_964527955.1 uncultured Opitutaceae bacterium
TCACGCAATCAGTCGGGGCGTAGCTTAGCCTGGTAGAGCGCTACGTTCGGGACGTGGGATCCATTCCTTGAGCTGCAACGACTTGTGGGACCATTTCACTGTTTTTTCGGATTTTTCTGTGAAATAATCAAGGGGTTTGAGGGGAAATGGGAGACGGGAAAAATCGAAGTTTCAGCATGCCTTTTGATACTGAGGAATCGCCGGCAAGCCGCAGGCGACGACTTCAACGGCCGATGCCATTCACCTTCTGCGGCTCTCTTCTGCCGCCACTTTTATTGCTTCCCGGCTTGGCGAATCATGGTGAGGAGCATCTTGTAGCGGCTGACGGCCAGCAAGGCGTGGGGCTCGCCCGCTGGAAGGAGCATGAGCTCTCCGGCGTGAACCCGATGAGGGTGGCCCGAAACGGTGATTTCCGCCTCCCCTTCCAGGATTTGCACCAGCGCGTCAAAGGGTGCGGTGTGCTCGCTGAGGCCCTGGCCCTCGTCGAAAGCGAAAAGCGTGACCGTGCCCGACTGCTTTCTCACCAGGGTTCGGCTCACGACCGCGCTGTCCTGGAAGCTGACCAGGTCGAGTAGTCGGACGGGTTGAGCAGGCGCAAGAGCTCCAACTGGATCAGGGGGGGATTCCGATTTCATAAAATTAGACCGCCCCGCATGCCGCAGTGACCAGGAAACCCCATACTGAAACATGGATCGCCCGGATATCAATCTCAGTCGGATCGGCAATGGCGGAGGCGGGAGGTGTTGTTTTCACGGGCTCCATCATTGCACAAGTCCGCGCGGCCCGTCTTGACCCAGGTCAAGACAGCCCGTGAGGAAGCAGGATAAATAGGGAGGCATGAGAGGGAAGGCCCGCACCGCCACCGAACCCATGGTTATATCCAAAGAGAACAATCCTGGATTCGGATGGCAGCCGCCGCCCTTTTCAGTCACGTTCCACTCATATCGTTATGCGATCATTTACTTCACTCCTTTCCTGCTCCCCAATCGCCATCGCCGCAGCAGCTCTCACGATGAGCGGTCTCGCCGGATGCGGCAAACCATCAGGGGGCGCCGCTCCAGTTGACTTGCCGATCGAATACCCGCTGCTGACCTCGGCGCCCAACGTACCACCGCCTCTCAACCGTCGCCATTCGGCGCATGTGCTGGTTGACCTGGAAGTCCGGGAGGTTGTGGGGCGTCTGGCGGATGGTGTTGACTATAATTTCTGGACGTTCGGCGGGAGCGTACCGGGGGATTTCATCCGCGTGCGTGAAGGGGACCTGGTGGAGATCCGACTGCACAATCATCCCAGTTCGAAGCTTCCTCACAGCATTGACCTGCATGCGGTCAACGGGCCGGGAGGAGGTGCTACGTCGAGTTTCACCGCCCCGGGCCACACCTCGACCTTTTCATTCACCGCCCTCAATCCCGGGCTCTACGTGTACCACTGCGCCGCCGCACCCGTACCCATGCACGTCGGCAGCGGAATGTACGGCCTCATCCTCGTTGAACCGAAGGACGGGCTTCCACCGGTCGATCGCGAATATTACGTGATGCAGGGCGAATTCTACACCGCTGGCAGATACGGGGAGGAGGGGCTCCAGGCATTTGACCCTGACAAGGCCGCCGATGAGAAGCCCGCCTACGTGGTGTTTAACGGCGCCGTCGGGTCGCTCGTCGGGGACAAGGCGCTGCAGGCCCACGTCGGGGAGAGGGTGCGCATCTATTTCGGCAACGGCGGCCCGAACTTGACGTCCTCGTTTCATGTCATTGGCGAGGTTTTCGACACCGTCTATGCGGACGGCGGCACGCGCGCCGGAGATCATGATGTTCAGACAATCAGCGTTGCGCCGGGTAGCGCGACGATGGTGGACCTCCGGGCCCGGGTGCCGGGGACCTTCCTGCTTGTGGATCACGCGCTCTCCCGCTCCTTCGGCAAGGGAGCCATCGGGATGCTGAACGTCTCCGGTCCGGAAAACCCCGGGCTTTATTCCGGCAAGATCTCCGACACCGGCTACGACGGCACTGTATGGGAGATCGCGGCCGCCTCCAGCGCCCGTCATTCCGCCTCCGGTCACGCCACCGCCGAAACGGAGCCTGAGGACCAGCCGGGGGTCATCCCGACGAAGGAGGTTCAGGTGGAACGCGGCCGCAGGGTGTTTCTCATGGCGTGTTTCGCCTGCCATCAGCAAAACGGAGGGGGATTGCCCGGCGTCTTTCCGCCGCTCGCGGGATCCGACTTTCTCAAGGCGAACCGGGAACGCACCATCCGGATACCGATCAAGGGACTAACCGGCCCGGTTGTCGTCAACGGGAAGACCTACAACAGCATCATGCCGGCGCAGCCATTCACCGACCGCCAAATCGCGGATGTCCTGACGTACGTGATGAACTCCTGGGGCAATGATTTTGGAAGGGTCTCCACCCGGGAAGTGACGCAGGCACGCAGGGAATCGCCATGAACCTCCGGTGGCGCTCCGGGTGGACTGCCCTTTTGGCCCTGGCAGGCGCGGCCCTGGCCGAAGGCGCGCCGCTGCTTCCCGGCATGGCACTGATCCCGGTTGGAAGCTACAAGCCCCTCTATCGGGCCGCCCGGGCGGCGGCATCCATCCCCGTGCCCGCGTTCTATCTCGACGTCCGTCCGGTGAGCAACGCGGAGTTTCTTGCGTTTCTCAAGGCCAACCCCAAGTGGCGGCGCTCGCAAGTGAGCCCGCTCTTTTCCGAACCAGGCTACCTCGGCAACTGGGCCGGCGACCTTGAACTCGGGCCGCGGGCACCCGCCGGATCCCCGGTCGTCACTATTTCCTGGTTTGCGGCCCGGGCCTTCGCACGGTGGAACGGAAAGCGGCTGCCGACGACGGTCGAGTGGGAACACGCGGCCGAAACCGGCTTTACAGTGGAGAATGGAGCCTCTGACGCAGCCTATCGACAGACGGTTCTCGCTTGGTTCTCCAAGCCGGCGGGGTCACCGCTGCCCCAGGCGGGATCGGGCCGGGCCAACTTTTACGGCATCCGCGGCATGGTCGACCTGGTTTGGGAGTGGGTGGATGACTTCAGCTCCGTATTGCTGACCGACGACAGCGACGGCCCGGCAAGGAACCTTTTCTGCGGCGCCGCCTCGATCGGCGTTCGCGATTTCACGGACTATCCCGCCTTCATGCGCGCCGAATTCCGCAGCTCCCTGCGCGCCGACTATGTCATGCCCGACCTGGGCTTCCGCTGCGCAAAAACACCATGAACCTTGCCATTGCACTCCTTCTGGGCACCGGCCTGCTTGCCACCGCCAATGCCGCGCCCCCGCGTCCCTGCTGCGCCGAAGGGAGCAGCCCGGCCGTGACGGCCCCGCTGCCGCTTGCGGCCCGTTCGGTCTACCAGATCGGGGGCAAGTGGACCGGCGATAGCGGACAGTCCGCCGAACTGGCCCATTTCCGGGGGCATCCGGTTGTGATTGCGATGTTTTTCACCCGGTGCGCCTACGCCTGCCCCCTGACCGTCGCCGCGATGCAACGGATCCGCACGGCGATGCCGCCTGCCGTCCGCGAAAAGACCGCTTTCGTGCTCGTGAGCTTCGATTCAGCGGGAGACAGTCCCTCAGTCCTCCTGGATTATCGCATGAAATGCCACCTCGAAGCGGCCGGATGGACGCTCCTGAATGGTCAGGCGGACGACGTTCGCACCCTGGCGATGGTTCTCGGGGTGCAATATGCCCAAACCGGGGTCGGCCAATTTGTTCACTCCAATCTCGTTTCGGTGCTGGATCCCGAAGGGCGGATCGCCTTCCAGGCGGCGCCCTCGACCACCGGACTCACCGCGTCGGTATTGTCCGCAATCGGTCGCTGAGGTTGCGAACGGTGCTCGCCTCAACCGCCCGGCTGTCCGCCGGATATCCGGTGGGCGAGGCAAGAGCGGCCTCCGCCATCGATTCCCCCCGGCGAAACTTGACCGGTCCGGCATTGCCGGCACCCTAGGCTCATGCGCAAGCGGCTTCCGGCAGTGCACGGCGCCCAGCCGGATTATCAGACGCTCGCGGCCTTTCGCTACGCGCTCCGGCGCTTTCTGAGTTTCAGCGCGGCAGCGGCGCGTGAGTCGGGGATATCGGCGCCGCAACATCAGGCGCTGCTCGCGATCAAGGGATTTCCGGCCAGGGGAGCCATTTCCATTGGGGAACTTGCCGAGCGATTGGACCTGCGCCATCACAGCGCCGTCGGGTTGGTGGACCGGCTCGTGCGGAAGCGGCTGGTCCGCCGCGCGCCCGATCCGGCGGACCACCGGCGCGTCCACGTGCGGCTTACCGCCCGGGGCGAGGCCCTGCTCGAGCGGCTTTCCGCCGTGCATCGCGACGAATTGCGCCGCCTCGGGCCGGAATTGCGGCGCTTGCTCCAGAAATTGGGAAAGTGACCTGCCGGGACCGGTTCGACGTCCGGCGCCCGAGCGATCGGCTTTCATCCGCGCATGCGGCAATCGGGCGGGTCACAAGCTGCGCCGCATCCGAAGGTCTCGTCGCTGCGCGCCGACGCTTCGTTTTGGGAGGCTGGCATTGCCGATTCAAGTCGTCCGCCGCCTCGCCTGCCTCCAGGAACGATACCATCCCGCGTCCCGCACCGTCTCATGCCGGAGGGGCGCCAGCTTGGCGGAAAGCAGGCTGGTGCGGCTCAGATAGCCGACCAGCACATTCGGATTGCCGCGGCTCACAACCGGCAGTCGGCCGATATCATGCGAGAGCATTCGGGCGACCCCATCCAGGACCGTTTCGTCGGGATAGGCGGTGACAACCGCCGAGTTGCCCGCCTCAATCAGCGGCATTCCCCGTCCGCCGGTCCGGTCTATGGCCCGGATCAGATCGCTTCGCGTGATTATTCCCACAAGCTGACCGGAGGCATCCACCAGCGGCCAGCCTTGGTAAGCGGAAATCGCCGGGTCATGCCGGGCGATGAGATCGGCAAGTTCCGCCACAGAAGCAGTAGCCGAGAGCGTCTTGATGTTTGTGTCCATGATGGCTGCGACCGTGGTGCGCTCGAAGGCGTCCGCGTCATAGTCCTGCGGAATCCTCAATCCACGG
>CAZGOX010000200.1:0-5030 GCA_964527955.1 uncultured Opitutaceae bacterium
CGCAGGCCTTGTCGATCCGCGCCCGAACCGAGTCGGCCCTGCCGGAAAACTCCTCATAAGTTGGAAACATTGGGGTTTGGAACGGCCTGTTAGATTATCTAATTAAGGGTTTACGATCCCGTCTCCGTCGCTACTCTGTCCCCCAGACAAGCACCATGCAAATTGAGAATCTAAAGATTTTCGCGGACCTTGTTGAGACCAAGAGCTTCTCAAAGGCCGCAAAGCTGAACGGAATCACGCAGTCCGCGGTAAGCCAGCAGGCGCGGGCCATGGAGCGGCATTTCAAGACCCTGGTCATCGACCGGAGCCAGAAGCAATTCCAGCTGACCCGCGAGGGGCACCGCGTGTACGAGCTCGCGAAGGAGATGCTCCACACCTACGACACGCTGCTGTCCGAGCTGCAGGAGATGAAGAAGGTGATCAGCGGGACGATCCGGATCTCGACGGTGTACTCGATCGGGCTCCATGAGCTGCCGCCGTACATCAAGCGTTTCCTCCATGACTACCCTTCGGTGAACGTCCGCGTGGAGTACCGCAGGTCCAACCTGGTCTACGAGGACATCCTGCACAATTCGGTGGACTTCGGGCTGGTCGCGTTCCCGGTGAAGATGCGCCAGCTGGACATGATCCCCTTCCGCAACGACCACCTGGTCGTGATCGCCCATCCCCTGCACCCGCTGGTCAAGAAGGGCACGATCGAGGTGGCCGACCTGATGGGGCAGAAGTTCATCGGCTTCGACCCGGACATCCCGACCCGCAAGGCCGTGGACCAGATCTTCCGCGAGAACAAGCTCGAGATCGAGCCCGTCATGGAGTTTGACAACATCGAGACGGTGAAGCGCGCGGTCGAGGTCGACCATGGCATCGCGATCGTTCCCCAGGCCACCGTGATGCAGGAGGCGAAGCAGGGCACGCTCGCGGTGCTTCCCTTCAAGGACCGCGATTTCACCCGGCCCCTCGCCATCCTGCACCGCAAGGGCCGCGTGTTCACTCCTGCTATGAAGAAGTTCATTTCGACGCTCGGCCTCGATCTGCCTGAGTCCAGGAACAATTGAGGATTTGCGAAAGGACCGGGGCGGGGTAGCCTGACCCTGAATGAGGCCCCTTCTCCTCCTCCCCGCCCTCGCCCTTGCGGCGGCATGCCTGACCGCCTGCGATCCCAAGACCGACTTCCCGGCGATCGTCGCCCTGGCGACCCCTCCGGGCGGCCCGGCCCCCTCCTGGAAGCTCAAGGATCCCGACGGCAACGTCATCAGCTCGGAGCAGTTCAAGGGCAAGGTGGTCGTGCTGGACTTCTGGGCCACCTGGTGCGTGCCCTGCCGCATCGAGATTCCCGGCTACATCGAGCTGCAGAAGAAGTACGGGAAGGAGGGCCTCGTGATCATCGGGGTCTCGGTCGACCAGGAGGGCCCGGCCGTGGTGAGGAAATTCGTGGCCGACTTTGGCATCAACTACCCGGTTGTCATGGCCGATGACGACATCGCCAATGCCTTCGGAGGCGTCGCTGCCTATCCGACGACCTATATCATCGACCGCGACGGCGTCGTCCGTGACCGCAAGATCGGCGTGCAGGCGACCGCGAAGTTCGAGAAGCGGATCCTGGCCTGGCTGAGGCCGGCCGGCGGCAAGTGATCCGAATTCAGGTCTCGATAAGGCGGTAGCCGATTCCCGCCTCGGTCTTGAGGTGGCGCGGCTGATGCGGGTCCGCCTCGAGCTTCTTGCGCAGGTGGGTCATCTGGACCCGCAGGTAGTGGGTGCTCTCCTCGGCGTGGGGTCCCCACAATTCCCTGAGAATCTGGCGGTGGATCACCACCCGACCGCGGTGCTGCACCAGCAGGCGCAGGAGGGAGTACTCCTTCGCGGTCAGCTTCACCTCCGCGCCGGCCCGCCGGACAATGCGGGAGGCCAGGTCCACCTCGATATCGCCGAACGCCACGATGGCCGGCTCGTGCGCGGGCTGCGCCCGGCGCAGCACGGCCCTGAGCCGGGCCAGCAACTCGCGGCTGCTGAAGGGCTTCGTCAGGTAGTCATCCGCCCCGGCGTCCAATGCCGCAATCTTCTGCTCCTCCGAGTCGCGCACGGTCAACACGAGCACGGGCGTCTGGGACCACTCGCGGAGCCTCCGGACGACGTCGGTCCCCTCGATGTCGGGCAGGCCGAGGTCAAGGACGATCCCGTCGGGCTGGCAGGCCGCCGCCTCTCCCAGCCCCAGCTGCCCAGTGTCGGCCTCCTGCACCCGGTAGCCCTCGGCCTCGAGCGTGATGCGCAGGAACCTGCGGATCTGGACTTCGTCGTCGATGACAAGGATGGTCTGCTGGGCGGGGGTTGTCATTCCGGAGGGGCAGCTTGGGGCGCCGCATGCGGAAGGTAAACCGTAAACACGGCGCCGCCGCCGGGATTTGGGCCGAGGACGATTTCCCCTCCCTGGGCCGCCACGAACCCGCGCACGATGGACAGGCCAAGGCCGAGCCCGCCCACCTTGGCAGCGTCGCCCCTCTCGAACTTCTTGAAAAGGCGCTCCTTCATGGCCACGGGGAAGCCGGGCCCCCGGTCCGCGACCGTGAAGTATGCCCGCCTGCCGCCGCTCTCGATCCCGGCCGCCAGGAAGATGGCCGAGCCCTCGGGCGTGTGGAGCGCCGCGTTGATCAGGAGGTTGGCCAGGATCTGTTCGGTCAGCCCAAAATCCGCGCGGATCGGGGGCATCTCCTCGGGAATCGCGATTTCAAACGGGCGGCCCGCAAGCGCATCCTGCACGCCCTCGACTGCGGCGTTCACCAGGTCCCGGGCATCGCACCAGTCGAGCCGCGGCTTGAGCGCGCCGGATTCCAGCCGCGTCTGGTCGAGCAGGTTGCCCACGAGGCGGTTCAGCCTCCTCGCCGCGGTCCGCATTTCTCCGATCAAGCCGGCGGAGCCCTCCGGCGGGTTCGTGCCGAGCGTCTCCAGCGCCCCGGTGATGACCGCGAGCGGTGTGCGCAGCTCATGGGAAACGCTGTCGAGAAGGGCGCGGTGAAGCTTCTCGGACTCCGCCAGCAGCTTCTCCCGGTCGCTGGTCTCGCGGAGTTGCTCCCGCTCCACGACCAGGGCGAGCTGGCGCGCAAACACGTCGAGGAGGTCCCTCTGGGCGAGCGTCAACTCCGTCCCTTCCTCCGCCTTCACGCCGAGCACCCCCACGGAGCGCCCCTCGCGGACCAGGGGCACATAGTACCCCTCGCTGCCGGGAAGCGTGTCCGTGAACCGCCCGGCCCGCCTCCCGTTCAGGTACACCCACTCGGCGACCCCTCGTTCGCGCTCGTCGAGCGTATAGGAGCCGGCAAAATGCGGGGCCAACCCTCCGGCGTCCTCATTGGCAAGGGCGAGGCATGTCTTGACCGAGAACAGCTCGTCGGCCTGGCGAAGGGCCGCGAAGACCGCGTCGTCGAGGGTCTTGGCCTCGGCGAGGGCGCGGGTGAGGTGGAAGAGCGCGGTGGCGCGCTCCTCTCGGAGCCGCTCGTTGCGGCCCTGGGCGCGCACGCGGGAAGTGAGCTGGCCGGCAACGAGGGAGACCGCAATCGTCGCGGCGAACACCATTATGTCCTCGAGCGAATCGATCTCGAAGGTGAACCGCGGCGGGATGAAAAGATAATCCCACACAATGGCCCCGAGGACGCCGGCGAAGAGAACGGGACCCCGGCCGATGCGAAGGCCGAGCACGATGACGGCCAGCAGGTATACAAGACCGACCGACCGGTAGCTGACAAGGTTGACCAGGAACCAGGAGGCAAAGGTCACCGCGGCCATGGTGATCACGGCGGTTGCGTACTCCTGCGCGGACGACTGAAGCGCCCAGTCCGGGCGGAACCGGTGCTTCTTCCTCTCCTCTCCCGGGACCACGCAGATGTCGATCGCCCCGCCGAGCTGCAGCAGCCGGTCGACCAGTGTCCCCCCGAGGATCGTGTCGAGGATGCCGCGTCCCCTGGGCTTCCCCACGACGATCTGGGTGGCGTTCTGCTGCAGGGCCACCCTCACGAGGGCGGCGGCGACGTCGTTGTCGTGGGTCAGGACCACATCGGCGCCCAGCTCGCGGGCCAGGGCGAGGTTCTTGTCCAGCAGGCGCTGGCCCTCCGGAGGCAGGGCCTTGGATGACTCCACGTACAGGGCGACCCAAGGCGCACCTAGCGCCGCGGCAAGCCGCCGCGTCCACCGGACCAGCTGCGTGGAAAAGGGGCTTGGCCCGACGGCCACGAGCAGGCGCTCGCCGCTGCGCCACACGGTGTGGCGGGCCGTGCCGGCGTGCATGCGGCGCAACTGGCTGTCGACCCGCTCCGCGGTGAAACGCAGGGCGAGTTCGCGCAGGGCGGTGAGGTGATCCTCCTTGAAAAAGTTTTCCTGGGCGGCGACAGCCCGCTCCCCCATGTAGACCTTGCCCTCGGCAAGGCGCTCGCGCAGGCCCTCAGGGGTGAGGTCGACCAGCTCGAGCTCGTCAGCCAGCTCGAGCACCGAATCGGGAACAGTCTCATGCACCGGCGCCCCCGTTATCTGACGGACCGCGTCCGCCCGCGACTCGAGGTGCTGGACGTTGAGGGTGGTGTAGACGTTGATGCCCGACTCGATCAGCTCGACGACGTCCTGCCAGCGCTTTGCGTGCCGGGAGCCGGGCGCATTGGTGTGCGCCAGCTCGTCCACAAGGACGAGCGGGGGGTGCCTCGCGAGGATCGCCTCAAGGTCCATCTCGGTGAGGGTGACCCCGCGGTAGGCAATCTGCTTGCGGGGCACGATCTGAAGCCCCGCAAGCAGCGCCTCGGTCTCGACCCGGCCATGGGTTTCGACGACGCCCACGACGGCTTCCAACCCGTCGTTGCTTTCCTTCTGTGCAGCCCGAAGCATGGCGAACGTCTTGCCCACACCGGGACACATCCCGAAGAACACCTTGAGCTTTCCACGCCGGACGCGCGCCTCCTCATACTGAAGGGAGGCCAGCAGCGCGTCGGGATCGGGTCGTGACTCAGGCATGGTGTGTTTCCGCTGGCGATTGCACCATGATTGAAAGGAGA
>CAZGOX010000201.1:0-1378 GCA_964527955.1 uncultured Opitutaceae bacterium
TTTCAGGCGCCCTCTTGGGGGCCTCTGCCTTCGGCCAGGCCGTCTTTGCGCCGCCTTACACGTTTACGACCCTGGCTGGGCACGGTCCAAAGGGTTCGGACGCAACCGGCACGGCGGCGCAGTTCAGCGGCCCCGTCGGGTTGGCCGTGGACGGCAATGGGAACGTCTACGTGGCCGACACCCAGGACAATACGATTCGCAAGATCACGCCTGCCGGTGCGGTCACGACCCTTGCCGGCGTTGCCGGCCAATGGGGAGATGCGGATGGCGCGGGAACTGTCGCCCGATTCAACACACCCATGGGCGTCGCCGTAGACAGCACGGGCGATGTCTTTGTGGCGGACACCGGTAACAGCACGATCCGCAGAATCACGCCCCTTGGGGTCGTTACCACCTACGCGGGTTCGTCGGGTGCCGCCGGAAGCGCGGACGGGACGTCGACCGCAGCCCGGTTCAACGAACCCAGTGGCATTGCCTCGGACGCCGCCGGAAACCTATACGTGGCCGACTGGCAGAACGACACCATCCGCAAGATATCGCCACAGGGTGCGGTCACGACCGTGGCCGGTACCGCAGGCAAGACGGGAAGTGCAAATGGAGCCGGAACGGCTGCGCTGTTCAATGGTCCACTTGCCGTCGCGGTGGATGGTGCAGGCGACCTCTACGTTGCCGACACTGCGAACAGCCTGATTCGCGAGATCTCCCCTGCCGGGGAAGTGACCACTCTTGCGGGGGGTGGTGGAGTCCCCGGCACCGGGCCCATTGACGGCACGGGACGAGCTGCAGGGTTTTCCGCGCCCTATGGCATCGCTGTCGACAGCGCCGGGAATGTTTGGGTGGCGGACACCGACAACAACGCAATTAGGGAAATCACGCCCGGCGGTGTCGTGGACACAGTGTTTGGACTCGCAACTTTCGACTACCCCGAAGGCGTCGCGGTGGACGCGGCAGGCACCGTCTATGTTGCGAACACGGTATCCAACGCGATTCTGGAGTTTGCCCCCGACGGGAAACTGACGACGTTCGCCGGGTCCGCCCAGAGCTACGGCAGCTCGGATGGCGTGGGGCTCTCGGCGCAATTTGACAACCCGGAAGGGGTGACAGTCGACGGTTCGGGCAACGTTTTCGTGGCTGATTCAGCAAACGACACGGTCCGCAAGGTAACCCCGGCCGGCGCGGTGACGACCTTCGCGGGAACCGCAGGCAAGGCCGGCTCCTCGGATGGCACGGGTGCCGGAGCCCTGTTCAGCGGGCCCTCAGGCGTGGCTGTGGACGGGGCAGGCAACCTCTTTGTCGCAGACCAGAAGAACGACACAATTCGCAAGGTTTCTCCGGCGGGCGCGGTGTCGACCTTGGCGGGAGCCGCCGGCCAGGCGGG
>CAZGOX010000201.1:1478-4988 GCA_964527955.1 uncultured Opitutaceae bacterium
AGGTTTCTCCGGCGGGCGCGGTGTCGACCTTGGCGGGAGCCGCCGGCCAGGCGGGCAGCGGCGATGGACTTGCCGGCGCCGCTCGGTTCAACCAACCCTTCGGAATTGCGGTGGACATCCACGGCAATGTCTATGTGGCTGACTCGGGCAACCACACGGTCAGGGAGGTCACCTCCGCGGGCATGGTGTCGACCCTGGCCGGAACTCCGGGTGTCACAGGGAGCGCGGACGGGCAGGGGTCTGCGGCGCAGTTCAGCGGTCCCGACGGGGTTGCCGTGGATGGGGCGGAAAATGTCTATGTCGCGGATGCCGAAAACGGCACGATCCGCAGGATCGCGCCGGGTGGCTCCGTCACGACACTGGCCGGCAGGCCGGGGCTCTATCCCTTCTATGCCACGGATGGCACGGGGAGCGCCGCAACCTTCATCGAACCCATGGGCGTGGCCGTGGACGGCACAGGTAATGTCCTTGTTGCTGACACCGGGAGCGCAACCATCCGCAGAATCACGCCCGCAGGCGAGGTCACCACCCTTGCCGGCAACATGGGAACCACCTCGGCGTATCCAGGCTACGGCCGGCTACCAGTGAGCGGCAACGTTGAGGGAACCGGGAGCGCAGCGCTCTTCAACGGGTCCCGCGGCGTGGCGGTCGACAGCGCGGGCAATGTCTATGTGGGCGACACATTCAATAACGCCATCCGGAAGGGCAGCCCCGCGGCCGCGCTCTATGTCACCCTGCAGCCGCAGGGCCAGGAGGTGTTGCCGGGGGGGACGGCAATCTTTTCGGTGCAGGTCAGCGAGAGCGAAACCTCGACCTACCAATGGCAGCTCTACTCTTTCCCCGGAGGTTCGTCTTCGACCAACCTGGTCGATGGCAACGGGGTGTCGGGCTCGACCACCCCGACCCTCACGCTTGGCCCCGTGACGACCGGTGCGACGTACCAGTGCGTGATCACCAACGGGACCAGCCAGGTGATCACGAATCCCGTGGGCGTGGAGGTGGGCGCTCCGCCCCTGCCGGTCGAGCCGTACACATTTACAACACTTGCCGGGGACGCAAATCTTGTCGGCTACGTGGGGAGCGCGGATGGCACGGGCAGCGCGGCGCAATTCGACTCCCCGGAGGGATTGGCCTCGGACAGTGCCGGCAATCTGTACGTCGCGGACAATATAAATTGCACGATCAGAAAGGTTACGCCCGGCGGCATCGTGACAACGCTGGCTGGATTGCCGGGCCGGAGCGGGAGCGCGGATGGAACGGGGAGCGCAGCGCGTTTTTACAACCCGCAAGGCGTGGCGGTGGACACCGCGGGCAACGTCTTCGTGGCGGACGCCGGAAATGGCACGATCCGCAAGATTTCGCCCGCTGGCGTCGTGACAACGCTTGCGTTCCCCGCCGGTAAGGGGGGAGTCATGACTTTCAGCGGGCTCGCGGGCATTGCGGTCGATGCTGCGGGAAATATCTACGCCGCGGTGGCGGGAAACTATGCGATCGTAATGATCACGCCATCGGGCTCGGTCTCGAACCTGGCGGGCGGCGGAACCTATGCTGGGAGCGCGGATGGAACGGGCAGCAATGCGCAATTCAACAGCCCGGCGGGCATCGCCGTGGACGGGGCAGGCAACGTCTATGTGGTGGACACGGGCAATCAAACCATCCGCAAGATTACCTCCGGCGGCGTGGTGACCACGCTTGCCGGTTCCGTGGGCGAGAACGGCACTGCGGACGGCTCGGGCAGTGCGGCCCGGTTCAACTCTCCGCTGGGGATAGCGGTCGACGGGACAGGGAACCTCTATGTGGCGGAGCCATATAGCGCCACGATTCGAAAGATCACACCAGCGGGGGTAGTGACGACGTTTACAGGAGCGCCGCGCGAAATCGGCACTGCCGATGGGACGGGCAGCAATGCGTTATTCGAGAGGCCGGCCTATGTTGCGGCCGACAGTTCGGGCAATCTTTATGTGACGGACTCGGGAAACAACAACCTGCGCAAGATCACACCCTCGGCGGTCGTCACCACGCTTGCGGGCATGCCGGGCAATTACACAAGCGCCGACGGTACGGGCACTGCCGCCCGGTTCAGCGGGCCCGACGGGATCGTGCTGGATGGAGCCGGAAACGTCTATGTGGCAGACCGCGACAATTCCACCATTCGAAAGATCACACCAGCAGGGGTGGTGACGACGCTGGCTGGCACCGCGGGGCTGGAGGGCAGCGCCGACGGAACAGGAGCCGCTGCCCGGTTTAACTTCCCGACCGGACTCGCAATGGATGGTGCGGGGAATCTCTACGTGGCCGACCTCAGCAATTCCACGATTCGCAAGGTCGCCCCAGGAGGGGTGGTGACGACCCTGGCAGGCCTGGCTGGCCAATCCGGAAGCGCGGATGGCACCGGAAGCGCGGCAAGGTTTTCCTCGCCGTCGGGAGTGGCCGTGGACGCGGCGGGCGATGTCTATGTCGCCGACCAATTCAACCACACCGTCCGCGAAATCACGCCGACAGGGCTGGTCACCACGCTGGCAGGCCTGGCTGGCCAGCTCGGCGGCGCTGACGGCATTGGCAGCTCCGCGAGGTTTAACGGGCCCTATTCCATCGCCCTGGATGCAGCAGGCAATCTCCACCTGATGGATCAACAGCTTCGCACGATGACGCCCTCGGTTTCCAATGGGTTCACGACATGGACCGTGAGCACGGTGAAGGCTGCCGGAGGTACCGCAGGTCTGGCGATGGATGGCGCGGGAAACGTCTACTATGGGTCGTCCTTCGCAATCTACAAAGTGTCACCTTCCGGGGCGGTGACGATTCTCGGCGGCGGCCAGACTGGGAGCGCCGACGGGTTGGGCACCGCGGCGCAGTTCAGTGATCCACAGGGCATCGCAATGGACGGCGCGGGCAATCTCTACGTGTCGGATACAGGCAACGGGACCATTCGCAAGGGCGTACCCCCCTCGGGTCTATACTTCACCGCCGTGCCGCAGAGCCAGCAAGTCAATGCCGGTTCAGCGCTCGTGCTGGCAGCCACAGCTGAAGGCGCGTCGAACCTGGCGTACCAATGGACCTTCAACGGCAACACGATCGCCGGGGCGTCCGGAGCGACGCTCTCGATCGCCAACGTGCAGTCGGCCAACGCCGGCACCTATCAGGTGACGGCAACAGACACCTCAGGAAACTCCACGGCCAGCACCGCTGCCACGGTAACGGTCACTGCAGCTACGAGCTCAGCTATCGACCGGCAACCGGCCTCGCAGACGGTGGCCAACGGTGGCACCGTGACCTTCTCGATCGCATTGGCCGGATCAGGCCAGACGTCATCGCTCGCGACACCCGGGAGCCTCTCCGCCAAGATATTCTCCGGAACGACGTACCAGTGGCAGTTCAATGGAGTGAACCTGGCGGACAACTACAGTATTTCCGGGTCGCAAGGGAGCCAGCTTGTGATCCACGGGGCAACGGCCGCCGACTCGGGCGACTACACGTGCATCGTGACATCCGCAGGGGTCGTTACCGTCA
>CAZGOX010000202.1:0-4969 GCA_964527955.1 uncultured Opitutaceae bacterium
GCTATTGAGGACCGGCTCGAGCCACCAGCTCTGGAGCCCGCCGTGCACGACAAGCCCGGCAAGGAAGAACCCGACCAGGAGGGGCGCCCTCAGGTCCAGCTTCTTCTGGTAGTGCGCCGTGGCCTGCGCGAAGGCCATGAAGAAGAGAAAGGCGCCGATGAAGAGCGCCGGAAAGTGGGCCACGCTGACAACGAAGACCAGGAACCCGACCTGGACGGCGACAAGCCAGCCCGGAATATATGCCCCGCCGCCCTGGGTGAGGGCCCTGCCCATCTGAAGATAGGCTCTGTTGAGCGTTGTGAATTCGCTCCTGAAGACAAAGCGATAGAGGCACGTCGCGGCGACGATGCCAACTAGAGCCTTCCAGCCGAAATGGCTCAACATGTACCACAAGCTCCAATGCCATGGGCCGGCCGCCATCACCATGGGCGGAGCCGCAAATTGGGTGAGCGTTCCGCCGACCGACACATTCACGAAGAGGAGCCCGATCGTTGCGTAGCAGAGGGTCGCGGAGGGCTTGTAGTGGTAGAACTGCCGGGCAAGCAGGAGGGCGGAGATGGTCATGGCCCCCGGCTCCGTGATCAGCGACCCGAAAAGGGGTCCGACGATGAGGATGGACATCCACCACGCGCTTAAGGTCGCGCCGCCCAATGTGGACACGAGAAACAGGCACCGTTCGGCCAGGCGCATCAAGGGCCGCGTCGAGGCGAGGGCCATGATGACCATCACGAACATCGGTTCGCTGAAGTCGACGCGGTGGCCGATGTAATCGACGGCCGTTCCCCATCCCTTGCAGAGGATGATGGCGACCCCGAGAACCAGCGTCCATATGCCGAACACCGCCTCCACCTCGCTCAAGAAATGCAGGACCTGACCGCCGAAGCTCACCTCGGGAATCTGGTTGCCCTCGTCGTCCGGGACATGGGGCGTTCCGTTTGAGCCGTGCCTGGCCTCAACCCGGTGGGCCCAATGCCGAAACTTTGGGGTGAAGAAGGTATGCAGAATCGCCAGCATGAAGATGATGCTGGCGACCAGGTTGAAAGGGTCCGCGTGGACCCGGTCGGAGAGCGTCTGCAAGAGTCCGTCCGGCGACGCCGGCGGATAGGCGCCCAGCGGCAGGGGAAAGCCTCCAGATACGGAGGCCTTCCCCGCCGGCTCGAGCACCGCGAGAACAGGTGCAAGCCAGTTCAAGTCAGGCGCTGGCGCAGGTGCCAGTACAGCGTGAGGCCGTACCCGAGCACCACGCCGCCGGATACGCACCACTGGCTGGCGCCGCCGGCCGCGAAGAATATCGGGCAGAGGAACTGGACCACCGCGAGGGCGACGAGCAGGTAGGCCACCCGCCGGAACGATCCCGGCGTGGCGGCCCACCCGCTCTTGAACGCGCCTTCCGCCTGCAGCTTTTCATGGCGACGCTGCGCGGAACGCTGGATCAGGCCGAAGGCCAGCCCGATCGCTCCGCCCACCAGCAGGGCTGCCAGTGGGCGGAACAGGTCGATGAGAGGGGTTTCCATGGAATGGTTCCCCCCTTAGGTGACCGGCGTTTCGCCGGCCTTGTCCATGACGAAGCCCGAGTATCCGGGAGCTCCCATCTCCGGCATGTCGAGGCCGGCGATTTCCACTTCCTTGCTCACGCGGTTTCCGACGGCGTACTCGGCAATCTTGTAGGCTATGATCGATAGGACGGACAGGGTGACGAAGCAGACCGTCACGCCTATGACCTCGGCCTCAAGCTGGCCCCATCCGCCGCCGTAGAACAGGCCAGTCACCTTGCCGGGGACGCCGTTCCAGCCATCCCCGTAGGTGCCGTCTGCAAAGAGGCCCAGGGAAAGGCAGCCCCAGGCGCCGTTGACCCCATGGACCGAAATCGCGCCGACGCAGTCGTCGATGCCGATCTTGTCGAAGAAGAACACCGATTCCACAACCAGGACGCCGGCGATCAATCCGAGGGCCGACGCACCCCAGGCGCTGACAAAGGCGCACGGGCAGGTGATGGCCACGAGGCCGGCGAGCATGCCGTTGCACATCATGGCCGGATCCGGCTTCTTCGTCTTGAACCACCACATCCAGAGCGTCGCGCCCACGGCGCCGGTCGCGGAGGCCAGCATGGTGTTGACCGCGACGACCGAAATCCGGAGATCCGTGGCCGCCAGGCTGGAGCCCGGGTTGAATCCGAACCAGCCGAAGGCCAGGATGAACGTCCCGAGCATCACCAGGGGGATGCTGTGCGGGATGATCGGATTCACGATCTTGCCGTTTGCGTCATACTTCCCGTGGCGCGGCCCTATCAGCCAGCAGAAGATCAAGGCGATCACGCCGCCCTGCATGTGCACGACGGACGAGCCGGCAAAGTCCACGTGGCCATGCCCGATTCCCCAGTTGTAACCCATCTGGGCGAGCCAGCCGTTGCCCCAGACCCAGTTTCCGAAGACGGGGTACATGAAGGTTCCGATACAGGCGCCGTAGATCATGAATGCGGAGAACTTCCATCGCTCGGCGGCGCCTCCGGTGGGAATGGTCGCGGTGGTGTCCATGAAGACCATCTGGAAGAGGAACAACGCGAACGCCGCGCAGTCGTAGCCCGCGCCCTTCAGGAGGAATCCCTTCGCGCCCAGCAGCCCCAGGAAGTGGCCGCCAATCGTGATGCCAAGCTCGTGGTTCAGCCCGGCGTATCCGCCCATGGTTCCAATGCCGCTCCCGATCGGATTGGCGGGATCGGCCATGCCGCCGAACATGAAGGCAAAGCCGCAAATATAGAACCCGAGCATTCCGAGCGGATAGATCATGAAGTTCATCGCCATGGTGTGCCCGGCGTTCTTCGCCCGGCAGAGGCCCGTTTCCACAAGCGCGAATCCCGCCTGCATGAACATGACCAGGAAGCCGGTCACGAGCGTCCAGGTGAAGTTGATCGCCACCCGGTTGTGGCCGACCGAGTCGGACAGCTTGACCGCCAGGGGCTCGAGTTTGGCCTGCGCCGTGTAGTCATCGAATGCCTTCTTGGCATCCTGATAGGCCTTCAGCTTGGCCGGATCCTTCTTGTCGTCGTCGCTAAGGTCGGAGGGAGCGCTGACGACGAACGTGTTGCCGGCGACCGATTGGGTATCAGACGTGCCGCCGGTTGAATAGCCACCCGGGTCGGGCGGCGGGTCATCGGCGAGGAGCTTGGCAACGTTTGGGGTGCAGAAAAGCGCCGCTCCGAGTAGAGCCGCGCGAAGCCACTTCGAGCTTAGGGATCGGATTGTCATAGGATAAGGGGTGCCGGCCATCCCGTGGGTCCATGCTGAGCAGGGATCGCCGAGCCCCTTTCCGATTTAGCACTCGCGGTGCCAAATTACGTAAATTTAACGTATACAGTAGTTTATATACTGTTTACGTTTTTTTAACGTGCGTTCTACAGGTTGATCGGGAGCCCGATCTCGATGATCTGCGATGTCGCGATCCGGTAGTAGTCCTTGGCAGGCCGGGCATTGCGGCTGAGGAAGCCGTAGAGGCTCTTCTCCCACTGCCACATGCCGGAGTTTCCCCCGTAGAGGATCACCTCACGGTTGAAGAAATAGGTCGCCGACAGGGGGTTCACCTTCAGTCCGCGCTCCCTGAGGAGTCCCATGACTTCCGAGACATCGGGAGACTGCATGTACCCGTAGTGGCCGGTTGCCCGCCATATCCCCTCGCCGAGCTCGCGCAGTTCGAGGCGCCTGTCTGCCGCGACAGACGGCGTGTCCTCCGTGAGGATGCTCAGCAGGATCACGGTCTTGTGCAGGCATCGGTTGGCCTTGATGTGGTGGAGGAGCGCGATGGGGGTCCCACGCGGAGCGCCGGCCATGAACACCGCCACCCCGGGGACACGGAGCAGGTGCTTGCTGCGGGCGATGCTGACGAGCTCCTCCTCCGTGACGTTGTCGCCGTACACATGCTCGAAGATCTCGTCCCTGCCGCTTTTCCAGGTGTGCATCACGGCGAGCACCGCCGCCGCAATCGCCAGCGGAAACCAGCCTCCGTCCGCCAGTTTCCGGGCGTTGGAGAAGAAGAAGGCAAGGTCGATCGTGAGGAAGACCGCGCAGACAGGCCCGGCCTCCCAGACCGGCCAGCGCCAGTTTCGGCGGACCACGATGTAGTAGGCCACAGTCGTGATGGCCATGGTTCCGGTGACCGCGATGCCGTAGGCCGAAGCCAGGTGGCTGCTCGAGCCGAACGTGGCCGCCGTGAGGATGCACCCGACAGCGAGCACCGTGTTGACAAAGGGGACGTAGATCTGGCCCGAGTGGTCCGCGTTGGTGTGGTTGATCTTAAGGCGGGGAAAGTAACCGAGCTGGATGGCCTGGCGGGTGAGGGAGTAGGCCCCGGAAATCAGCGCCTGGCTGGCGATGATCGCCGCGGCGATCGAGAGACCGGTCAGAGCCGCCCGCGCAAAGCCCTCTGGGGCCATTGCAAAGAATGGGTTTTCGGTCGAATACGGATGAGCCAGGACAAAGGCGCCCTGGCCAAAGTAATTGAGTACAAGGGAGGGGAAGGCCACGCCGTACCATGCGAGCACAATGGAGCGTTTCCCGAAGTGGCCCATGTCCGCGTACAGGGCCTCCGCTCCGGTGATCGCAAGGACGATGGAGCCGAGCAGGGCCGTCACCTCGCCGGGCGGATGGCGCAACAGCGCGAGGCCGTACATCGGATTCAACGCCCGCCAAATCGAGGGGTTCTTGACGGAGTGCCACAGGCCGAGCGCGGCGAGGGCCAGGAACCAGATAAACATCACGGGGCCGAACATGCTCCCTATGCTCCTGGTGCCCTTGTGCTGGATCCAGAAGAGCGCGGCGAGGATGACGCAGGCCATGGGCGCGACAAAGGGGGCAAACGACGGGCTGATCGCGTTGAAGCCCTCGGCGGCGCCGAGGACGGAGATCGCGGGCGTGATGATCCCGTCTCCATAGAGTAGCGCCGCGCCGATGAGGATCATGATCACCGCGGG
Source organism: uncultured Opitutaceae bacterium (assembly GCA_964527955.1). GTDB lineage: Bacteria > Verrucomicrobiota > Verrucomicrobiia > Opitutales > Opitutaceae > Palsa-1447. The sequence goes on from CAZGOX010000202.1 coordinate 4,964, forward strand.
CCCGAG
>CAZGOX010000203.1:0-4950 GCA_964527955.1 uncultured Opitutaceae bacterium
TGTTACCCATCAGGCGGTACACCTGTCACCCATCAGGCGGGTCAATACAGGCCCGCCTGTCCGGGCAGGCCTCGGGCCCATTTGTATGCCCGGGCGCGCGAGCCGCGCGCCCCTACCCGCCTTCCGTCAACTGGACCCAGTGTCAAAAGAGGCGGGAATGTTCAAAATAGTTGTTGACGGGTGACTCATGCTCTGCAATACAGAGTGCTCTATGAACTCAGAATCAAATACTCCCGTCACCCGCCAGGAAGCCCTTTCCGCCCTCGATGAAATCGATCGGGTGCGAAGCCACATGCGTCGAGCCCTCGGAGCAAGCGTCATGTCCTCGATGCTCGTCCTTTGGGGCGTCATCTGGATTGCCGGATTCACTGCGGAGCAATTCCTGCCGAATGCCTACCGGTTCTGGCTGGCGCTCGACGCGGTCGGAATTGTGATCTCACTCTTCCTTGGGGCTTGGTCCCGAAAGTCGACGACCCGAGGCTCCGGGCCCAGTCAAGGACGCATCGGGGCATCCTGGCTAGTCCTGTTTGGCTTCGCGGCCCTTTGGTCTTTCCTCCTCGTTCCTTTCGGGGGGCTGCACGGCTCCGACCTGGCTGACTATGGACCCATCCTCGAGCGGAAGATGGCGCTTCTTTGGGTGACCGTCTGCATGTTCGCCTACGTGGTCATGGGTCTCTGGCTGGATCGCTTCCTGCTTTGGCTGGGCATCCTGGTGACGGTCGCCTCCGTGGCCGGCTTCTTTTTTGTGCAGCCCTATTTCTTCCTGTGGGTCGCGATCACCGGTGGCGGGTCCCTGGTTGTCTCCGGCCTCTTCATCAGGAAGTCCTGGGGGGCGAACCATGCCTGACATCGACCTAGTCATCCACACTCCCGCTCGCCTGCGCATCATGGCCGCCCTGGTTTCCCTCGAGCCGCGCGCCATGCTCGATTTTCGAACGCTGGGCTCAACTCTGGGCCTCACGGACGGGAACCTCGGAGCGCATCTTCTGACCCTGGAGGAGGCCGGCTACATCAAGGTCGAGAAGAGCTTTGTTGTCCGGAAGCCCCGCACGAGCGTGGCGGCGACCGCCAAGGGTCGGGCGCGCTTCGAGGAGCACGTCGCCGCCCTGAAGGAAATCTGCCGGGTCTAGAGGCTTAAGAAAACAGAGGAAGAATCTTCATCTGCGGCACAAGGACGATGCCGCGGTTGGTGATGCGGATCTCCGGGATCACGGAGAGCGGGATCAGGTTGAACCCCATGTAGGGCATCCTGCAGCCCACGGCCTTCCATGCCTTCTTGAAGCGGTTCGTCTCCCGGGCGACCACCGGGGCGCGCTTGTCCGAGATCAACCCCGCGACCGGGAGCGCAACCTGGGCGACCACGCGGCCCCGCCGCACGACGCAGACGCCCCCGCGCATGGCCTTGATCGCCGACAGGGCTGCCTGCATGTCGGGTTCGTTCGTGCCCGCGATGATGATGTTGTGCGCATCATGTCCGACGGAGCTGCCGACCGCGCCGTCGCGCAGCCCGAAGTCCTTGAGAAGGCCGTGGGCTGCTCCGCCGGCCGCACCGTGGCGCTCCACGACGGCGACAAAGGTCAGGCGCTGCCTGCGAAGAAGGGTCTCCCACGACTGGCTTAGCCGCGGGCTGAGGGAAAGAACCTCGTGAAAGAGCACAATTCCCGGCGGTGCGATCCGGATCACGTTTGCCGTCGTGGGAAGAGAGGGGAACTTCGGGGTGAGCCTGACCCTGCCCCGAACCATCACCGTCCGGTAGGCCGCCCTGGGATACCGGTACCTGCTTGAAAGCGCGTGCTCGAGCACCGGGGTGATCTTCCGGTTCCGGACGACCTGGACGCCGCCATACCAGGTCGATTGCGGTTCAAGTTCGTCGTTGAGGAGGACGATGTCGGCCCGCCGCGCGGGCGCGAGGCCGCCGATTTCTCCGTCCATCGAGTACCGCGTCGCTGGGTGGAGCGATCCCATGCTCCATGCGGTGGTCTTTGCAACCCCGGCGGCCACGGCGGAGCGCACGACCCAGTCGAGCCCGAACAGGAACAGGTCGTCGGCGTCGCGGTCGTCCGTGCACACGCAGACGCGCTTCGGATTGGCGCCCAGCTCGGTGACCGCCTTGACCGCGAGCGGGAGCGAGTTCCAGGGCGTCGAGGGATTGCCTCCCCGAAGGAAGAGCCAGCAGCCGTTTTCCAGGAAATCGTCGGCGATGGCGCGGTCGATCGCCTCGTGCGTGTCCGTGATACCGCTCGCCGCCCCGGGCGCGACGAATTCTCGGCCGTAGATGTGACCGCTCACGGGGAGGCCCCGCCTCAGGGCCTCCGCGAGCACCGCATGGCTGCGCCGGTCGCCGCGCGCCACCTGCACAAAGTCCATTTTCTCGCCGAGGCCGACGGCCTCGGGCCAGCGGTCGAAGATGCGGCCAATCTTCCGTGGGGTCAGGTCGCCGCCCGCGGTCTCGAACTGCGGGGCGCTCGCGGGCACCGTGCTGGGCACCGTGAGGAAGATCGACAGGGGAGCCTCCCTGGCGTCGGCCAGCATCCACTCGATCCCCTTGGCATCGCATACGTTGCCGATCTCGTGGCTGTCGCAGAAGATCGTGGTCGTCCCGTTGAGCAGCGCGGCCTCCGCATACGCGCATGCGGTCATCATCGAGCTCTCGATGTGGATGTGGGGATCGACCAGCCCCGGGGCGAGGATGCCTCCCTCTGCATCGTGGATCGGAACTCCGCGGCCCCCGGACTTGCGCCAGGCGCCCGCGGGCATCACGGCCGCTATCCTGCCGGACTTGATCCAGACTTCTCGACTTCGGCGGACCCGCTCCGTGTACGTGGAGAGCAGGCGGGCGCCGGTGATGACCAGGTCCGGCGGGGCGCCGCCGGATGCGACGGCCGCCAAAGCCCGGGTGACCGCATGGAGCGGGGGCACCGAAAAACGGGTCAGTTTCATCAACGTATTGGGTCGGTCGGAGGCGTGCCGTACGCCCGGACCTACGATGCCTCAAGGATCCAAGACCCGCAAGGCAGCATTGGGACAAGGACGGGCGGCGCCGCGCGCCCGGGGCTGCGAATAGTCTTTGCGTCGACCCGGACGGACGGGCCGCCCGTCCCTACCTCAAATCGTCTGCCGGGAATGCCTCCCTAAGTTAGACCATGCAGCCGGCGGCCGGATGATTCTTGACCGGCCTGGCAAATTCGGTGATTGCGTGCGCTAACGGACGGCTGTCCTGTTCTCGCCGCCCAGCGCGTTGTGCCCCTGATTCCAAGAATGAAACGCTCCGAGGTGAATGCAGTCTACCGCGAGGCGCTCGCCTGTTTCGTCCGCCACGGCTGGGCCCTCCCGCCGCACCCGAAGTGGGACATCACGGACTTTGGCCTCGGGAAATTCGAGCGCTACGGCCTGACCGTGGTGAACCTCGCGACGGAGCGCGAGTACTGCGAAAAGCTCATGTTTGCGCGCCGCGACCAGACGACGCCCTGCCACTCGCACAAAAGGAAGAAGGAGGACATCATCTGCCGCGCCGGCGAGCTGGCGATCAAGGTCTGGCCCCAGACCCTGGGTTCCGGGGCAGACTTGTCCGAGACCGTCAGCGTGCCGATCGACGGGGAGCCGACGGAAGTGCGTTCCGGCGAGGCGTTCGTCCTGGCCGCGGGCTCGCGCATCACCCTCCTCCCAGGGGTCTGGCATGCGTTCTGGCCCGCGAGCGAGGAGTGCATCATCGGCGAGGTTTCCACGGCCAACGACGATGTGAAGGACAACCTGTTCCTCGACCCGGGTGTCGGCCGCTTCCCGCACATCGAGGAGGACGAACCGGCCCTTGTCCGGCTGGTGTCGGATTGAGCATCATGCGGTCCGGAGTCCTTGCCGCAGGCAACTGGATCTGCGACCACGTCAAGACGATCGACACATGGCCCGAGCAGGACGGGCTCGCCAACATCCTCGGTCACACCGTGGGAAACGGAGGCGGCCCCTACAACCTGCTCAAGGACCTGTCCAGGATGCGCGCGCCGTTTCCCCTCTCGGCGATCGGGCTGCTGGGCGATGATGCGGACGGCCGCCTGATCCTTGCGGACTGCAGGGCGCACGGGATCGATGTTTCCCAACTGGCCGTCGCGCCGGGGGCCGCCACGGGCTCCACCGATGTCATGACGGTCCGCGGAACGGGCCGGCGGACTTTTTTCCACAACGCGGGAGCGAACGCCAGGCTCCTCCCTGGGAACTTCAACTTTTCGGCGGTTCCGGCCCGGGTCTTCTACCTCGGGTATCTCCTGCTCCTGGATGGGCTGGACGCCCCCGGGGCCGACGGCGCGCCGCGGGCCCGCGAGGTGTTTCGTTCCGCCAAGGCCGCCGGCATGGAGACGGCGCTCGATTGCGTGAGCGCCCCCGGCGGGAGGTTCCGCGACACGGTGGAGCCGGTCCTGCCGGAGGTGGACGTTCTCTTTGCCAACGACTACGAGGCCGAACAGCTCACCGGCCTGTCCCTGGGGCGCGCGAAGGCGCTCGACCGTCGGGCCGTCGCGGAGGCGGCGCGCCGGCTGGCGGCCCTGGGCGTGCGCAAGTGGTCCATCGTCCACTTTCCCGAGGGAGCGTGTGCGTGTTCCGCCGAGGGTGAAATCGTCTGGCAGCCGGCAGTCCGGGTGCCGCAGGAAAGGATCGCGGGCTCCGTCGGGGCCGGCGACGCGTTCGCCGCGGGGGTGCTCTACGGCGTGCACGAGCAATGGCCGATGCCGCGCTCGCTCGAACTCGGCGTCTGCGCCGCGGCGCGGTCGCTTTTGCATGCCACCTGTTCCGAGGGGGTGGTCCCCTCGGACGAGTGCCTGAGTTTCGGCCGGGAACTGGGTACAGTATCTTTTTGAGGGAAACCGGGTAGGGAGGCCAGTCCCGGGCCGTTCGATCCCCGTAGGTCAGCGAGCTTGCTAGCGCCTTCCCGGAGCGCGAGCAAGCTCGCTGACCTACAAG
>CAZGOX010000204.1:0-4925 GCA_964527955.1 uncultured Opitutaceae bacterium
GTGGATCTGCCCCTTCCGGTTGGAGAGGTTCTGCATGACGGCGCCGACGCTCTCAGAGGGGACTTCCACCCACACGGTCTCGTAGGGCTCCTGGAGCTTCCCGTCGACCGTCTTTGTGATCACGGTGGGGCGGGAGACAAGTAGCTCGTAACCTTCCCGGCGCATCGTCTCCACAAGGACCGCAATCTGCATGGCGCCCCGGGCCTTCAGATTGAAGATGCCCGCCTTCTCGGTGTCTTCGATGTTGATCGAAACGTTGGTCTTCAGTTCGCGAAAAAGGCGGTCCCTAAGCTGCCGGGACGTGACGTACTTGCCATCGCGGCCGACAAGGGGGCCGTCGTTGACGCACACCTGCATCTCCAGGGTCGGCGGGTCGATCTCGGTGAAGGGGAGGGGCTTGGTGGTCTCCAGGCCACCGACCGTGTCGCCGATGTTCACGTCGTCGAGCCCGGCGATGCCGACGATGTTTCCGGCGACCCCGGACACGGACTCCAGGTTCTGCAGCCCCGAGTACTCGAAGACCTTGGTGACCTTGGCCCTGACAGCCGCGCCGGTCGCGTGGCGGATCCCGAAGATCGTGTCGCCCGTCGTGACCCGGCCGCCGAGGATCTTGCCGACGGCGATCCTGCCCACGTAGTCGTTCCAGTCGATGTTCGAGACGAGCATGTGGAAGGGCTCGTCCGGCTTGGCGAAGGGGGGAGGGACGTGGTCGAGGATCGTCTCGAAGAGGGGGCCCATGTCCTTCTTGGGGTCCCCGAGGTGCTTGACCATGTAGCCGTCGCGCGCCGAGCCGTAGATCACGGGCGCGTCAAACTGCTCCTCGGAGGCGTTGAGCTCGAGCAGGAGCTCGAGGACCTTGTCGTGCGCCATCTTCGGATCGGCGTTCTCGCGGTCGATCTTGTTGATGACGACAATCACCTTGAGCCCGTGCTGCAGCGCCTTGCGGAGCACGAAGCGGGTCTGCGCCTGGGGCCCGTCGTAGGCGTCCACCAGGAGAAGCACTCCATCGACCATCCGGAGGGCCCGCTCGACCTCGCCGCCGAAGTCGGCGTGCCCCGGGGTGTCGACGATGTTGATCGTCTTGTGGCCCCAGTGGACGGCCGTGTTCTTGGCCTTGATCGTGATCCCCTTTTCCTTCTCCAGATCCATCGAGTCCATGGCGCGTTCCTCGACGTGCTGGTTCGCGCGGAAGACACCGCCCTCCTTGAGGAGTTTGTCGACGAGGGTGGTCTTCCCGTGGTCGACGTGGGCGATGATGGCGATATTCCGGATGTCCTGGTTCATGAAGCGCAAGGGGGTCTCTTTGAAAAAAGAGACCCAACTTGCCCCCTGCGCCCGGCGGATGCAAGAAGCAACCGCCTCACCCGTCAAACGGCCTTCGGGAGGGCCACGCCCAACTCGACGGCCCGGAGGTTGTGCCGCTTGTACTTACGCATCCGGGACCTGCGCTCGAGCATCCTGTCGAGTTTGTCGACAAGGAGCGCCACCGCCTTGTGGCACCCGTCGGCCTCGACTTCGGCGTTCATGTCGGGGCCGAGGATCGTGATGTGCCCCTTGACCCTGAAGCGATGGGCGACGTCCTGCCTCTGGTCGCATGCCAGCTCCACGCGAAGGCGGACGATGTGTTCCTCGTGGCGGAAGAGGCGCTCGACCTTGTCACGGACAAAGGCCTTGAGGGCCGGGGTGAGGTCGAGGTGGATGCCGGAGACGATCAGATCAGGATTCAGTTGATTATTCATGAATGCCATTAGCTGCACCAATTTTTCAACTCTGGCCCCTGCGGGCTAACCTCTCGCGCCCGGGGAACGGTTCCCGGGCTGCGCAAAAGTGGGTTTGTGCCCCAGCCTTTGCAACTTAACTCGTCACAATTTCCCGGAGCTTAAATCGGGCCAAGCAAGGGTTCAGGTTGTACATGTTGACCTGCGCCGCGCAGGTCAACATGTACAACCTGACCCCTTAACCCATCCATGCCCCAAGTCCGCGTACGTTTTGCCCCGAGTCCGACTGGGTTCTTCCACATAGGGAGCGCCCGAACCGCCCTGTTCAACTGGCTCTACGCCCGGCACACCGGCGGCGTCTTTGTGCTGCGGATCGAGGATACGGATGCGGCGCGCAACACCGCCGAGTTCCTGAATGTCATCTACGACAGCCTTCGCTGGCTGGGGCTCGACTGGGACGAGGGGCCCCAGGCGGGCGGGGCCTTCGGCCCGTACCGCCAGAGCGAACGGGCTGACCTCTACCGGGACTACCTTGCCCGGCTGCGGGCGTCGGACCGAACCTATGACAAGGATGGGGCGGTCTACTTCAGGATTTCGGGCAAGCCCCAGGTGATCGAGGACGCCATACGCGGCAGGGTGGAACGCACTGAGGAGAAGGACTTCGTGGTCGTCCGCTCGGACGGCAAGCCGGTGTTTCACCTGGTCAACGTGGTGGACGACATTGCGATGCGGATCACCCATGTGATCCGCGGCGAGGATCATCTTTCCAACACCAGCAAGCACACGGAGCTGTTTCACGCGCTGGGGGCGCCGCTGCCCGTGTACGCGCACATCCCCTTGATCCTGAAGCAGAACGGACCAGGGAAGATGTCCAAGAGGGACCAGGGCGCGCTGGTGGAGGAGTATCGCCGCAGGGCGTTTCTGCCGGAGGCGCTGGTGAACTTCCTTTGCCTGCTGGGCTGGAACCCGAAGGACGACCGGGAGAAGATGCCGATTTCAGAAGTGATTCGGCTGTTCGACCTGCCCGGTGTGAACCAGAGCAACGCCCGATTCGACGAGAGGAAGCTGGCCCACATGAACCAGCTTTACCTGCTGGAGCTGCCGCCGGAGCGCTACGTCGCCCTCGCTTTGGAGTACTGCCGGGCGCAGGGCGCGCCTGGGGCCGAGCCGGGGAACGAGCAGTACTTCCGGGAGGTTGCGCTCCTGGCCCAGCCCAAGCTCAAGTCGGTCGAGGAACTCCCGGCCTACAGCCGGTATTTCTTCACTGAGGATTTTGCGATCGATCCCCAGGCAAGGGCCAAGGTCATGGGGAAGGGGGATCCGATCGCGCGTCTCCGGGAGCTTGCGTCCGCCCTTGACGGGGCGGACTTCTCGACTGACGCGGGACTGGAGCAGATGGTGCAGGTGCTTGCCGCCGCCCGTGGGGCGGGGATAGGAGACTACATCCATCCAGGGCGGCTGGCCGTTTCAGGCACCAACGTGGGCCCAAGCTTCTACAGCCTTTTCAGGGTGCTCGGCCGCGACCGCGTAAAGCGGCGGATAGCCGGGTTTCTTTCGAGCTGAAGCTGAAGGGGTAATGTCTCGACTCTTGACCTACGCTGCGCAGGTCAAGAGTCGAGACATGACCCCTTACTTATTCCAGGTGTCCTTGAGCGTGATCGTCCTGTTGAAGACCGGTCGGGCCGGCTTCGAGTCCTTGGGGTCGAGCGCGAAGTAGCCGACCCGCTCGAACTGGAAACGCTGGTCCTGGCGTGCGTCCGCCAGCGACGTCTCAAGCTTCGCCCTGACGATCTCGAGGGATGCCGGGTTGATGACGGCATTGAGGTCCTCGCTGGCATCCGGATCCTCGACGGTGAACAACCGGTCGTAGAGCCTGACCTCGGCGTCCAGGCAGTTCGTTGCGCTGACCCAGTGGATGGTTCCCTTCACCTTCCTCGCCGCGTTCGGCCCTCCGGATCGGGATTCAAGGTCGGCGACGCAGCGCACCTCGACCACCGAGCCCGCCGCATCCTTGATGATCTCCTGGCAGGTGACGATGCAGGCATACTTCAGCCTGACATCGCCTCCCGGCTTCAGGCGAAAGTACTTTGGCGGGGGTGTCTCCATGAGGTCCTCCGCATCGATGAAGATCTCCCGCGTGAAGGCGACCTTCCGGGTTCCCGCGGCGGCATCCCCGGGGTTGTTCACGGCGTCAAACTCGATGACGCGGCCAGGCTCGATGTTCGTGAGCACGAGCCTGAGCGGCCGCAGGACTCCCATGCGCCTGAGCGCCGTGACATTCAGGTCCTCCCGAAGCACGTGCTCAAAGACCGCGGGATCGGTAAGGCTGTTGAACTTTGTGATGCCCGTTCCCATGGCGAACTTGCGCAGGCTTGGCGCCGGGACGCCGCGCCGGCGGAAACCCGAGAGCGTGAACATGCGGGGATCGTCCCAGCCGTCGACGATGCCCTCCTGGACGAACTTGAGCATCTTGCGCTTGCTCATGACCGTGTACCCGATCTTCAGCTTCGAGAACTCGTACTGGTGGGGGAGGGCGCGCGGAAGGTCGAGGGCCTGCAGGATCCAGTCGTAGAGGGGCCGGTGGACTTCAAACTCAAGCGTGCACAGGCTGTGGGTGATGCCCTCGATGTAGTCGCTCAGGCAGTGCGCATAGTCGTACATCGGGTAGATGCACCACTGGCTGCCCGTCTGGTGGTGTTCCGTGTGGCGGATCCGGTAAAGGAGGGGATCGCGCAGCCAGATGTTGGGCGAGGCCATGTCGATCCGCGCCCGCAGCGTCCGGGCCCCGTCAGGGAACTCGCCGGCCCTCATGCGCTGGAACAGGTCCAGGCTCTCCCCGACCGTGCGGCTTCGGTACGGGCTGTCGCGGCCCGGGGTATCCGGGGAGCCCCGGTACTCCTCGGTTTCCTTGGGCGAAAGGTCGCAGACGTAGGCGCGGCCGGACCTGATCAGGGCAAGCGCGTACTCGTACAGCTGCGGAAAATAGTCCGAGGCGTAGAAGGGCTGCCCGTCCGGCTTGAGGCCCATGCAGCGGTCCGCCCAGCCCGCGACCAGCCAGCGGACATCCTCGATGATGGACTGGACATATTCGATGTCCTCCTTGGCCGGGTTGGTGTCGTCCATGCGCAGGTTGCACCGGCCGCCGTTCTCGCGCGCGATCCCAAAGTTGAGGCAAATGGACTTCGAGTGGCCGATGTGCAGGTAGCC
>CAZGOX010000205.1:0-4887 GCA_964527955.1 uncultured Opitutaceae bacterium
CGAGCGACATCAGCACCGAGGCGACCAGGAAGTCGATCACGAGGAACGGCAGGAAGAGAAGGAAGCCCATCTGGAAGGCCGTCTGCAGCTCGCTGATGACGAAAGCCGGGATCACGACCCGCACCGGCAGGTCCTTGACCGCGGTCGGCCCGAATCCGCCCAACTCGAGGAAGTACTCGAGGTCGCGGCTCCTGGTCTGCTTGAGCATGAAATCCTTCAGGGGCTGTGTGGCGCGGTCCAGGGCGACCGCCGAGGTGATGTGCCCGTCCATGTACGGTTGGAGGGCCTCCTTTTGGACCCGGTCGAAGACCGGGCCCATGATGAAGAATGTCAGGAAGAGCGCCAGCCCGAGGATGATCTGGTTCGACGGCGCGTTGGGCACGCCAAGCGCCGTGCGCACGAACCCAAGCACGATGACGATCCGGGTGAAGCTGGTCATCAGCAGCACAATGGACGGGGCCACCGTAAGCAGCGTCATGACGATCACGATCTGGACGGCCACGCTCATCTGGGCGGGCCCCTCCGTGCCATCGAGGTTGATTGTCAGCCGGAGGGGATCCGGCGCCGGGGCCGCGGAAGCGGCCGGCGTTGCGCCGAGCAGCGCCAGGCCGCCGAGGGCGAGCAGGAGGAATCTCCGGAGTCGTCTCACGGGGCGGAGGGCGCGCCCGGATCCAGCGGCGCCAGCATTTCAATCCGGCCCGGGCACACGCCGAGGAGGAATTTTTTCCCGTCGTACGAGGCCACCACAAGGTACTGCCGGTTGCCCAGGGAACGCGTCTCGGCTATGGCAAGCCTGCGGTCGCCGCGCAGCCCGGAGCCCGGTGTGCCGCGCCTGCCCCGCCACCAGAGCCATGCCCCGGCGCCCGCAAGGGCGACGATGAACACGGTTCCGGTCACGCTGATGCCCGGGCCGCCGGGGCGCGCCGTCTCCGCGGGCGGCGGAGTCCCGGGGTAGATGACCGGGCCGCCCGCAGGCTGCGTCTCGGCCGGAAGCCGCAGGCACAGCAGGGTGAGGCCCGCAAGGAAGGCGAGGGTCGCTCTCACGTTTGCGCCGGCAGGCTGCCCACCAGCTCCGTGATCTTGATCCCAAAATTGTCCTCGACCACGACGACCTCGCCGTAGGCGATGAGCTTGTCGTTCACGTAGAGGCCGACCGGGTCGCTCGCATTCTGGTTGAGCTGCACGATCGAGCCGGGGGCGAGCTCGAGCACGTCGCGCATGGGCAGCAGGCAGGAGCCGAGCTGCACGGTGACCTTCACCTTCACGTCGAGCACGATATCAAGCGTTTTTTCTTCCATGGGCATGTTCGGAGGGGGTTTCCGCGTCGAGGCGGGGAATCTTGCGGGTGATCTGCACGGCGGTCCGGTCGCCGTCGAGGCCGACCGTGCCGATGAATTTTGACGTGCCGTTGAGCAGGACCTTGGTCCGCTCCAGCAGCGGCGCGGGAAGCTCGATGACGTCGCCGACGCGCAGCGAGGTGATCTCCCTCAGGCTCGCCTCGAACGCCTCCCACTCCGCCCGGACGGGCATGCTGATCCGGTCGTAGGCGCCGGTCCAGGAAGCCGCCTTTGGGGCCGGGGCGACCGCGGCGTCCTTCTGGCGCCGGGCCTGCATCTTCTTCACGATCGGCTCAATGGTGTAGTACGGGACTCCGATCTGGATCTGCTCGGCGCAGTCGCCAAAGCTCACGTCCAGGGTCAGGACGAGGATGATCGCATCCTTGGGGGAGGTCTGGAGAAAGCGCCCGTCAGTCTCGTGCCCGATGATGAGCGGGTGCATTTCCTGCTCATGGCGCCACTGGCCGCACCACTCCTCGGCGATGATGACGATGACGTCCTCGAGGAGCGCGATCTCGATCTCGGTGAGGTGCCTCTCCGCCTTGACGGAATGCCCCCGGCCCCCGAGCAGCCGGTCGACGATGGTGAGCGCAAGGCGCGGGTTGATGTCCATCAGGGCGACCCCTGGCAGGGGCTCGGTCTTGAACAGGCAGATATGCGTCGGGCGCTGCAGCGAGAGGGTGAACTTGGCGTAGTTGACGGCGGCGAGCTGCCCAAGCTTGATGCCGAATTCCATCCTCAGGAAGAGCGCGAGGCGCGCGCTCAGGTAACGGATGAAGTCCTCGTGGAGGACGCGAAGGTGGCGCAGCTCGATCTCCGAGAGAAACGCCGGGTTGCGGAAGTCGTAGGGCGCAATCTTGCGCTCGACCCCGTCGGCGCCCTGGCGGCGCGAGCCTGGCTGGAGGACGAGGTGCTTCCCGGCCGGCTGCTCCGCCGTCTGGGCCAGCAGCCTGTCGATCTCGGCCTGGTCGAGAAAATCGCCCGCGGGTTTGGATGCGTCGTCGGCCATGTTGGACCTATGCCCTGGTCACTGGACGACGAAGTCCGAAAAGTAGACCTGGTCCGCAACCTTGCGGCCGAGCGTCTGGTTGTAGGCGGCCACCAGCTTCTCGCGCAGCACGTTCTTGGAGCCGGGCTCCTCAAGGTCGGCGAGCGTGAGCGAGGAAAGCACGTTGAGCGTCACGTCCGTGAGCCTCGCCTTTTCCCCCTCGAAGATGCTCGCCAGGGCCGCATCGGAGCCGGTCACGACGAAGGAAGTCTTCAGGTACCGGGTCCCCATCGTGCCCGCGAGGTTCACGACCACGTTGCTGAACTCGTACGTGGGCGGCGCCGGGCGGCCCTTGACGTCGGGGGATGCCGTGGAATTCTCCACCGCGGCCGGGGCCGCCGCCGCGGAGACGGGCGCGGAGAGCTTCTTCTCCAGCTGGGGAAGAAGCACATAGTTGGCGAGGGCCCAGCTCAGGGCCGGGGCGAGCACGACGGCGAGGACGGCCAGGATCCAGGCGAGGGGGCTCGAGCCGGAGCCGGATGCGGCGGGGGCCGCGGGCTGCGCCCCCTCCCTTTCCTTTGCGCCCGCCCCTTTTTCGAGCGTCGCCGGCGGGCCGGCGGGGGCTGCGTCCTTGGCATCGGGCTTTGCGGCCATGGGTCAGGCTCCTCAGGGTTGCTTGAGATTGAGAATGTCCTGGAGGATCGTGTCGGAGACCGTCACGAGCCTCGAATTCGCCTCGAAGGCCCGCTGCATCGTGATCATGTCGGCGAACTCCTGGGTCAGGTCCACGTTCGACTGCTCGAGGGTGCCGGCCTCCACGGTGCCAAGGCCCGAGCTTCCCGGGGCGTTGGTCGCCGAGAGGGTGCCGGTCAGCGGACCGGCGGCGCTCAGGTTGCTGTAGAGGTTCTGTCCCGCGCTCGTCAATTGCGAGGGGTTCGTGAAGCCCTGGAGCAGGACCTGGTTCGTCGTGGCCTGGGTTCCGTTGGAGTAGGTCTCCATGACGTTGCCCGAGGTGGAAATCGACACCGACTGCAGTTCCGTGCCCGTCGGCGGCGTGCCCTGTTTGATCGGGCCAAGTGTCGAGGGCGCGGCCGAGGACGTGCCTCCCGTCAGTCCCATCACCTCGTAGCCCTGCGCGTTCACGAGGTTCCCGGCGCTGTTGAAGCTGAAGGATCCGTCGCGGGTCGCGTACTGTGCGCTCGTCGTCGGATCCTGGACGATGAAGTAGCCGTTGCCGGATACACCGAGGTTGGTGCTGACCCCCGTGGTCGTGAGCGAGCCCTGGGAGAAGTTGGTCGTCGTCGCCGACACCTGCACGCCGGCGCCCGTGAAGGTGTCGGCAAAGTTTGTCCCCGAGCCCTTGAATGCGGTCGAGTTGATGTTCGCGATGTCGTTGGCCACGGTGTCGAGGCCCGTGGTGAAGCTTTGAAGGGCGCTGACGCCCGTTCCGAGTGTGTCAATGAGTGCCATGGTGGTGGGGAACTGGGTTGTGGTTGGGTTTCGTCCGTGAAAGGTTACTGGCCGGTCGTCGTGGACGCCGTCGTGCCGGAGGTCGCCGCCGGTGGCACTTGGACAAGCGTGACGGCGCTCAGCGGGTACTCCCGGGTGGCGTCGTTCAGGACCAGCTGGGGCGGTGTGCCGGACGCGACGCCCGAGGTGTCGACGGCCGTGACCGTGCCGGTGAGAGGCGCCTGCCCCTGGCCGTTGGAAACGGTGACCTGCGCGCCAAGGTAGGAGTTGCCCGTGGCCAGGCTCTGGGTCTGGGCGAGCGCGTTTGTCTGCTGCAGGTTCGTGAACTGGGCCAGCTGGGTCATCGTCTGCGTGGGATCCATCGGCTGGAGCGGGTCCTGGTTCGCCATCTCCGTGCTCAGGAGCTTCATAAAATCGGTGATGCTGATCGTGGATTGCTGCGAAGTCGTCGAGGTCGGCCCGGAGGTCGACGGGACGCCGGTCGTCATGGCGGTCGAGGTCGCGCGGTGGACTGATCCGAGTGGGTCGAGTTGCATGGGGTGGATTCGGGCGGTTTCAGGCAAACACGTGAAGATGTCCTGGCGCTGCGGCGGGCCCGGCGTCGACGGCGCGGGCCGTCTTTTCCGGCGACAATGCGGCGCCTTGCCGGGGGAAGGACCCGCTCCCGCCCTCGCCCCCTAAATCGGGCGACGCCTGGCGTCGGGACGCGCCTCCGTCCGGGTCGGTGGCCGTCTCCATCTGGCCGGACGAACCCGAGAAGGAAGGCCTGAGGAAGTTCAGGGCGCCGCCTGCAACCGAGGGAGAGGCCTGCCATTGGGTTGCGATCGCGTCGCGCAAATCCTGGGAGTCGGTGCGAAACTGTGTGTGGACCACCCCGTTGTTCACCGTCACCCGCACCGCAAGGTCATCGCCATTGAAATTGAAGTTGAGCCTCACGGCCGATGCGGAGCCCTGCGCCCGGCCCGCCTGGGCGTCGACGAGCGCCACGACCGCATCCACGGCCTGCGACGCGCGGACGTTGGGCGATGCTTCAGGCTGGGTGCCTGCCATGCGGCCATTCGCGCCGGCCTGCGAGGGCACGGTCCGGAACAA
>CAZGOX010000206.1:0-4879 GCA_964527955.1 uncultured Opitutaceae bacterium
TCCTTCACCACCGGCTTCTTGACCGTGGCACCCACGGCGAGGATCGCGGCGTTCGGGGGATTGATGATGGCGCTGAATCGCTCAACGCCCAGCATACCAAGGTTGGACACGCAAAACGTCCCCCCGGTGTATTCCGCGGGGGCCAGCTTTTTTTCCTTGGCCCGCTTGGCAAGGGCCTTGGCCTCGGCGCTCACCTCGAGCAGGCTCTTTGACTGGACGTCGCGGATCACCGGCGTGATCAGCCCGTCCTCGAGGGAAACTGCAAAGGACACGTGCGCTGAGGCATGGTAGTGGATCGCAGCCTGGCCTCCGGGGGACGAGGGCTCCTCCCAGGAGGCGTTTGCCGCGGGCACGCTCCGGAGCGCTTCGGCGGCGGCCTTCAAAATGAAGTCATTGACCGAGAGCTTCACGCCCTCCTCCTCGAAGGAAGCGTTGATCTGGGCCCTGAGGGCCAGCATCGGCTCAGCGTTCACCTCGACCTCGACGTAGAAGTGCGGCACCTGGGTCTTCGACTCGAGGAGGCGCCGGGCCACCGTCGCCCGCATGTTCGAGACGGGCACGACGCGGTCCTCCTGCACGGAGGAGGAGCCCCCTGCCGTGGGAACCTCCCCCGGATTGACTCCCTTGGACGGCGCGACAGCGGTTTGTGCCGCGGCGATGATGTCGGCCCGCACGATGCGGCCGCCGGGACCGCTGCCTGCAACCCTGGACGGGTCCACGCCGCGCTCAGCGGCCAGCTTTCGCGCGAGCGGCGAAATGCGGAGGCGACCGGAAGGCGCTGCGGCCGGGACGGGGACCGGCGCCGGCTTCACAGGCGCGGGCTGCGGCGGCTTGGCCGCGGGCGCCGCCTTGGGCTGAGCGACTCCAGCAGGCTTAGTGGCCGGAGCTGGAGCGGGGGCTGGAGCTGCAACAGGGGTTGGCGGGCTGGAGGGAGCCTCCACCTTTTCGCCGGGCGAGCCGACCGCGCACAGCGCAGCCCCGAGGGGAACCTGGCTGCCGGCGGGCACGAAGATCTTCAGGAGCGTGCCGTCGAAGAAACACTCGAGCTCCATGGTGGCCTTGTCGGTCTCGACCTCGGCGAGCATGTCGCCGGTCACCACCTTGTCCCCCTCGTTCTTCAGCCACCGCACCAGCGTTCCCACCGTCATGGTGTCGCTGAGCTTCGGCATTTCGATGATTTCGGCCATGGGGTCTACTTCAGGACTTCGATCGCCGCCCTGAGGATGCGCTGGGGCGTCGGCAACTGCTCTGCTTCCGCAGGAGGGCTGTAGATCGAGGGCGCGTCAATTGCGGAAACGCGCCGGATGGGCGCGTCGAGGTCGTCGAACGCCTTGTCCTGGATCATGAAGGCAAGCTGGGCCCCGACGCCGCAGAAAGGCTTGTTCTCATCGACGAGGAGGACCCGGTGGGTCTTCCTCACGGACGCGAGGACGGTCTCCTCGTCCAGGGGGCGGATCGACCGGAGGTCGACCACCTCAACGGAAATGTCGTGCTCCTGCTCGAGGAGCAGCGCAGCCGCCAGGCTGTTGATCACCGAGCGCCCATGGGCGACGATGGTGAGGTCTGTCCCCTCGCGCTTGATGTCGGCCTTGCCGAGCGGAATCAGGTACTCACCCTCGGGCACTTCCCACTTGTCCCCGTAAAGGATTGTGTTCTCCAGGAACATCACCGGGTCGTTGTCCCGGATCGCGCTCTTCATCAGACCCTTGGCATCGTAGGCCGTGGCCGGGCACACGACCTTGAGCCCGGGATGGTTCGCAAGCACGTTCTCCGGGGTGTGCGAATGGGTGGCACCCACGTTGGTGCCTCCGTTGGCCGGACCCCGGACGACGATCGGGCAGTTGATCGCGCCGCCCGACATGTACCGGAGGTTGGCCGCATTGTTCAGGATCTGGTCAAAGCATACCGAATAGAAGGACCAGAACATGAGCTCCATGACCGGCCGGATGCCGAGCATCGAGGCGCCGACGCCCATCCCGATGAAGCCGGCCTCGCTGATGGGGGTGTCCAGGATCCGATTGGGCCCGAACTTCGCAAGCAGGCCCTCCGTGACCTTGTAGGCGCCGTCGAACTGGGCCACCTCCTCGCCCATGATCACGACATTGGCGTCGCGTTCGAGCTCTTCAGCAAGGGCTTGGCGTATGGCGTCTCGGTAGCTCAGGAGTGGCATGTTCAGCTAAAAAAGATACGACCCTGGGACTTCTTTTCCGAGGGATGGTCCTCCTCCCAGTAGACATCCTGGGAGATCTCCTCGACGGTGGGGAAGGGGCTCGCCTCCGCGAAGTTGGCCGAAACATCGGCCTCGGCCCTCGCCTCTTCGTCAATCTTGGTTGCGGCTGCCTCGTCGAGCACGCCCTCCGCGATGAGGGCGTTGTGAAACAGGTGAATCGGGTCCTTGGTGTGCTTGTACTCCTCGATTTCCGCCTTGCTCCGGTAGGTGTTGTCCGGGTCGGCCACCGAGTGGCCGCGGTAGCGGTAGGTCCGGATTTCCACGACGGCCGGCTTGCTGCGCTCGCGGGCCTCAGTGAGGAACCTGTCCATCGTTGCCCGGACCTCGTAGACGTCGTGGCCCTCGCAGACCGCCCAGTCCATCCCATAGGCCTCGGCGCGGCGGGCGAGCTCCCCGGCCGACGACCTCGCCTGGCTGGTGCCCATGGAGTACCCGTTGTTCTCGATGACAAAGATGACGGGCAGCTGCCAAAGGGCCGCCAAGTTGTAGGCCTCGTGCACGGCGCCCTGGTTTACTGCGCCGTCGCCCATGAACGCCATGCAGGCGCCCTTGAGTCCCCGGTACTTGAGGGCGTAGGCGATTCCAGTGCCGAGCGGCACTTGGCCGCCGACAATCCCATGCCCACCCCAGTAGTTCCTGGAGGGGTCGAAGAAGTGCATCGACCCGCCCTTGCCCTTGGAGCACCCGGTGGTCTTGCCGTACAGCTCGGCCATCAGGGGCTTCATATCCATGCCGACGGCAAGCGCATGCCCATGGTCCCGGTAAGCTGTGATCACGTGGTCGTGGGGGCCCATGAGCGAGCAGCATCCCACGGCCAGTGCCTCCTGGCCGATATAGAGGTGGAGGAAGCCGCCTATCTTCTTGGCCTGATAGGATCTTAGGCTCCTTTCCTCGAACCGGCGGATCCGGACCATCATCCGGTAAAGGGCTACCCGCTCATCGGCGGAAAGCCTGGCGTTGATGGGCGCGCTCCGGGCGTCCAATGTGGAGATACCTTCGGTATCCTGCTTCTCAGCAGGAGTGCTCATGGTTTTAGTCACGATCAGCCAAGGAGTCTCGGTTAGAAACCCCTAAAATCAAGCGTTGTTTGACGTTATAAGCCGGAAGCGGGCCAATGCGGCCCTCCGGTCAGACAATCTGCTCAATGACAACGCGAACCGGGTTCCCCGGGGTGCAGTCCGCCCGCAGGGCGACAAACGTGTCCCGGTACTTGTCGTAGACCGGCCAGAGGGCAGTTCGGTCGGTCTCGGGTATGGCCAGCTTGTCAATGGCGGTCCGGGAGTAAAAGCCGAAGCGGCCCTCAGGGATTTCCGGGGGCAGGGCCTCGATCAGGCGCCTGCACCGGAAAAGGAACATGAGCCAGTGGCTGCGGCCCTCGTAGGCCCGCTCGGCGATCATGGCGAAGAGATGCAGGTCCGCGGTGTCGACGACCAACCCGGTTTCCTCCCTGGTCTCCCGGCTTGCGCACTCAAATGGGGATTCGCCCAGCCCCGTCTCCAACTTTCCCCCGATCGGGCTCCAGACCCCAAGGTTCGGTGCCTTCTTGCGCAGCATGAGCAACTGCTCGCCGGCTGCGCTCTCGATGAAGACGAGCACGGCGATCTTGTAGTCCAAGGAGGGAGTCTGGGCGGTTGCCATAATGGTGTGATGAAACGTGCCGCGAGGTTTCCAAGATTCTGGCGCCATGCAATCTCCGTTCGATGAGGATCACGGGCCATGCCCTGCAGACACCGGCTGGGTGGGCGAAGTCCGGGCCGAGCGCTTCCTGCGGCGGGAGAGGGGGTTCTCGATCATCGCCAGGAACTGGCGCAGCCCCGGCGACCGGCGACACGAGATCGACCTCGTCTGCCGCGACCGGGAGGTTCTCGTGTTCGTCGAGGTGAAGACCCGGTCTCCCCGGGCCCTGGTGTCCGGGTACCATGCGGTGGACTGGCGCAAGCGCCGGGTCCTGCGACGGGCGATCAGGTCCTACCTGTCCCTACTGCGAACGAAGCCACACACCTTCCGCTTCGACGTGGTCGAGGTTGAGACCGGCGGCCCCGTCCGCCACTTTGAGAACGTGGAACTGTTCTCGAAGTACTACCGGCCGTAATCCTGGCGAATTGGCTCAGATTGGGGAAAGCGATTCAACCAATGCTTCGAGGCGGGACCGGCTCGGCGAGACTTTGTCAAGGTAGGGACGGGCGGCTCGCCCGTCCGGGCAGACATCATGGCAATTCGAGACTCAACGGCGCGTTGGCTTGCGTGCCCCTTCTCGGGGTTAGTCACTCGGACCATCTACTGAGCATGCGGTTGCTTTGACACATCCTCCCCCTTCTGCGAAACCAACCGACAAAATGATGCGCTCAGGCGCCCACCCGTTGAGTCAGGCTCTTCTTGTGAGCCATGCCATGCGAATTGCTTGAGCATAATGTTTTTTGGCCTTGCGGGCTGGACGCTCAAAGCGAGTGAGCCACCAAAGTTGCAATATGCGTACTCAATCGACTTTCCCGGGTACGTGATTTCTTTCCGTTTGCCGAAGGTCTCTCGAAATTCGCGGACGCGCGAGCCGCGCGTCCCTACCCATGATCGGTCGAACAGGACCGCAACCATTTCCCAATCCTAGTTGATTAATGCGGGTTGGTGGGTTGACTGCCGGGCAACCCATGG
>CAZGOX010000207.1:0-3202 GCA_964527955.1 uncultured Opitutaceae bacterium
GCCCTGCTGCGCTCGTTCAGCCAAAAGCCGAACGAGATCACGCCCCACGAGCGCGCCATGCTGCAGAACCACCCCATCTACAGCCAGACGCTGGCGGCCTTCGTGGATTCCAGCCCCGAGGTCGGCGAGACCATCCGACACCACCACGAAAAATTCGACGGGACCGGGTTCCCGGACGGCATCTCCGGGAAGGCGATTCCCTGGACGGCGCGTTGCCTTGCCGTGGCCGCCGCGTTCGTGGAGTCGGGCAAGCGCAGGCAGGACACCATCAAGGACATCCTGGTCCAGTCGGGCAACGCCTTCGACCCCGAGTCCGTGCGTCTCCTCCTCAAGATCATCGACAAGGCGAACCTGCCGCGCCAGGTCCGCGAGATCCTTATCGATGAGCTGGAGCCCGGCATGGTGCTCGCCACGGGCATCTACAGCCCCCACGGCCTGCTGCTGATCGGCGAGGGCCAGACCCTCGGCTCGAACATCATAACGAAGATCCACCACCACAACGAGATCGCCCCGATCAGCCAGCGGCTGCTGGTCTACTCCTGAGCCGCCGGCGCCACCGTCATGATCACCGACCTCCCCAGGGCTCCCTCCTCCTCGCGCCGGATCTGCGTCGGCGTGGGCGACATGGCGGCTTCCGACGAGGCCGGGGCGGTGCTGTCCACCTATGCCCTGGGCTCGTGCATCGGGGTTGTCGCCTACGATCCGCAGGCAAGGGCGGGCGGCATTCTCCACCTGATGCTGCCCGATTCCGCCATCCTCCCGGAAAAGGCCGCGGCCCAGCCGGCCATGTTCGCGGACACGGGACTCCCGGGTTTCTTCAGGCTGCTCCGGGGCCTCGGGGCCGATCTCGCCCGCATGCGCGTGCTCGTGGCGGGGGGCGCGCACATGATCATGGGCAAGGACCCTTTCAGGATCGGCGAATCCAACTGGCGCGCCACCACCGACTTCATGGCGGACCACGGCTACGTCGTCCACCACGCCGAGATCGGCGGCTCCATCAACAGGAGCCTGGCGCTCGACCTCTCCAGCGGCCAGGTCACCATGAGGATGCCGGGCTCGAAGCGGCAGTTCAACCTTGCGGCGGAGCCTGAGGACCGAACGACAGCTTATCGTCGAGCTTGCTGAAGGCGCGATGGCGGACCTCGACCATCGCCCCGGCCAGGATCTCGATGTTGAATCCCCACTCCCGGAGGAACGATCCGTGGAGGGCTGAAAGGAAGCTGTCCTCGCTGACCCCGGTGCCCAGGGACACGGAGAGAAACTTGGCGGCGTGCAGGTGGGCCAGGAACGGCAGCGCCCCCTCGGGCGCCTGCGCCGGGTTCAATTGGAGCTCGACCACGTCGCACAGCGATTTCGGGAAGCGCCAGGCCCGCAGCAGGCGGCCGGCGGCGTCCGCGTGGTGATAGCCCAGCACGAGCTTCTCCGCCTGCTCCCAGGTGCAATGGGTGACGTTGCAGCACGCGGACACCGACGGGTAGAACGGGGCGCAGACGTAGGCCAGCGCGAACTTGCCCACGTCGCAAAGCAGGCCGGCCGTGTAGGCCACGGAGGGATCGACGGCGCCGGTGGACTCGGCAAGGACCTCGGTTGCGACCGCCGTGCACAGCGAGTGCCGGGTGAACTCCGCGGGGTCCCACCGCAGGTTTGCGGTGTGCAGGGATCCCCATCGGCCGACCAGCGCGAGCGCGGCAATCCGGAAAATCTCCTTTTCGCCGAGCATGAGGATGGCGTCGTCGAGCGACGCCACGCCGCCGTGCACGCCGTAGGCGGCGGAGTTCGCCACCCGGAGCGTGGCGGCCGCAAGAGCGCTGTCCATGCTGATGATCCGCTCGATTTCGCTGGCGCTGCTCGTGTCGTTTTCCAGCGCCTCGATCAGCCGCGGCAGCAGCACGGGCGAACAGGGCAGCCTGAGGGCAAGCGTGCAGACCTCTTCAAGGCTCGGGGGGCGGGGAAGATGCGCAGTCATGGCAATGGGGTTACGCGGCGGCCTGGAGAAGGGCCACGGGATCCAGGATCAGGGCGATGTTCCCGTCGCCGAGGATGGCGCCGCCGGAGACGCCGGGAAGGCCCTGCATGTAGGCGCCCAGGCTCTTGATCACCACCTCCTGCTTGCTGACCATCTCATCCACAAGAAGCGCGCAGAGTTTCCCCGAGGACTCGATGATCAGGACGATCCCTTCCCAGGGATCCATGGCCCGTGCGGGAATGCCAAACCTCTCGTGCAGCCGGCGGAGCGGCATCATGCGGCCGCGGACGTCGAGCATTTCCCGTCCGCCATGAAGGCCGACCACGCTCTCCCGCGAGGGCCGCAGGGCCATCTGCACGGAAGCGCTCGGCAGGATGAAGCGGTCCTCGCCCACCCGGACGATCAACCCGTCTATGATCGCGAGGGTGAGCGGCAGCTTGATGCTGAAAAGCGATCCGCGGCCCACCTCCGACGAGATCTCGATCTTTCCGCGGAGCCTGTTCTCGACGTTCCTCCGGACGACATCCATGCCGACGCCGCGGCCGGAAACGGCGGTCACCTTTTCCGCCGTCGAGAAACCCGGGAGGAAGATGAGCTTGAATATCTCCTCCTTCGTGAATTCGACGTTCTCGGGGACCAGGTTGAGGGTCCTCGCCTTGGCCAGGATCTTTTCGGCGGAGAGCCCCCGGCCGTCATCCTCCAGCTCGACGATGACATTGTTCCCCTGATGGAAGGCGCGAAGGTTCACGGTGCCCATCTCGGGCTTTCCCGCGGCGAGCCGCTTCTCGGGGCTCTCCAGCCCGTGGTCGAGCGCGTTGCGCACCATGTGCACCAGCGGATCCCCGATCAGCTCGACCATGGTCCGGTCGAGCTCCGTCTCCTCGCCGCTGGTCACGAAGCTCACCTTCTTGCCCGACTCGCCCGCCAGGTCCCTTGCGAGGCGCGCCATCTTCTGGAACGTCGGCTTGATCGGTATCATGCGCAGCGACATGGCGGTGTTCTGCAGCTCCTTGGTGATGCGCGACACCTGGGCGACGGTGCGCCCCAGCTGCGGCACGGACCCGGCCAGGGCCCGCGTGGTCTCGGCGAGCTGGCTCTGGACGACGACCAGCTCCCCCACCACGTCCATCAGGGAGTCCAATTTCTCCGTCGTCACGCGCACTGTCTGCGAAATCGGGGCCGCCGCCGGTGACTGCGCCGATGCCGCCGGCGCGGCTTCGGCACCAGTGTTGGCGA
>CAZGOX010000207.1:3212-4868 GCA_964527955.1 uncultured Opitutaceae bacterium
CCGGGGACGCCTGGGCAGCCTCGGCGCCCGGCTTGCTTTCCTGGGGCGCCGTCTCAGGTCCCGGCGCTTCCCCGCCCGTCTCGGCAAGGAGGCGAAGGGCGGCGATGAGTCTGCCGACGGGAACGGCCTTCTCCGGGGGCTTTCCCTTTTCCAGCGCCGTCCCGACCTGCTGCGTCAGCAGCTGGAGGGCGTCGCGGCTGCGCAGGATCTCGGTGATGATCCTCGAATTGAGTCGAAGCTTGTGGGTCCTCGCCTTGTCCAGGAGGGATTCCACCTCATGGGCCAGCCGGTGCATGGGACCGAGGCCGAGGAAGCCGGCATTTCCCTTGATCGTGTGAAACGACCTGAAGATGGAGTTCAACGCCTCGGGCTCGTCGGGCTTCTGCTCCAGTGCGAGCAGCGCCGCCTCAATATGCTGCAGGTGCTCCACGGACTCGCCGTAGAAGTCGTTGAGGACGTCCCGGCTTGCGGACAGGTCGAGGCTCAGAAGCCCGTCGTCCTCGCCGGGAATGGCGGCCTCCACGGCGACGGCCGGGGCAGGAGCGGTCGGCTGCGGCCGGCCGCTGCGGGCCGCCGCCAGGGCCTTGGGAAGGAACTCCGTGAGGGCCCGGATGCGGTCCAGGGCGCCGGAATCGAAGGGTGCAGCCGTGTCCAGCCGCCACTCGAGATCCGCCTTTACGGGCTCGAGGGCCCTGCCTGCCTCGATCAACGAGGGTTCGGGTGCGCAAAGTTCAATGAGCTGGTTGACCAGGCTGTACGTCGGCACAAGCCCGTCGTCCTTGCCCGCCGTCGCGAGAACGGACTCCGCGGCAAGGTGGTTCACCACATCCTCGGCTGCGGCGAACAGGTTCTCTGAAATCGGCATGGTTGCGGGCGGAGCCTGTCCGTCCTTCCCCCTCATCGACCCATATTGGCCCGATATTAGCCCAAATTCCCCACGAAGAAGGCGATCCCCCGGCTTCCATGAGGTTTCCGGCAGGGTGTGCTTGTGGAGGCCTTTCGTCCGGTCCTCCCCTTCCGTGGGCCGGGGACTTGAAGCGAATTCGATTTTTCGGTGAAGAACTGCCGGGAAGGGTCGAATACGAACCCGGGGAGGACCGTACCCCAACCATGAGCACCGCCACTGAAGCCGCAGCTGCCGCCGCCTACGCGGGAAAATACCTCACCGTCGTCCTCGGCAACGAGGCCTACGGGATCCCGGTCATGAAGGTCCGGGAGATCATCCGGATGCAGAAGATCACGCCCGTGCCGCAGATGCCGGCCTTCGTGCGCGGCGTCATCAACCTCCGCGGGCGCATGATCCCGATCGTGGACCTGCGCGTGAAATTCGGGCTCAAGGCGGATTTTGCCGACCGCACGTGCATCATCGTCGTGC
Source organism: uncultured Opitutaceae bacterium (assembly GCA_964527955.1). Lineage (GTDB taxonomy): Bacteria > Verrucomicrobiota > Verrucomicrobiia > Opitutales > Opitutaceae > Palsa-1447. The sequence goes on from CAZGOX010000207.1 coordinate 4,588, forward strand.
AGATCCGCATGGCCAGCGAGGAGACCGTGGCCATGGGGCTGATCGTCGACAGCGTCGACGAGGTGGCGAATTTGGCCGCGGGCGACATCGATCCCCCGCCCAATTTCGGCGCCGAGGCCACCCTCGATTACCTTTTCGGAATAGCCAAGACCAAGGGCCAGGTGAAGATGCTCCTCGACATCGACAAGGTCATCGCACCCGACGCCGTCCGCGCCATCGCCGCCCCGGCGGCCTGAAGGTAGGGACGCCCGGCCCGGGCGTCCGGGCATGCTTTCGGGCCC
>CAZGOX010000208.1:0-4841 GCA_964527955.1 uncultured Opitutaceae bacterium
TCCAGCCGGCGGATGCGCTCCACGTCGGGACCGCGGTCCATGAGCCCGATGCCCTGGATCATGCTGCCGATCGTCGTCGACGGATCGTTCGACCAGAACAGTCCCGCATCCTGGGGGTGGTAGTAGACAAAACCCACGCGTTCTCCATATCTGCGCTTCAGCGCCTGGCCCTCCTCGAGGACGGCGTCCCAGTGCAGGATCGCATAGGAAAGGTCGATCTGGTGGACCAGCACCCCGTCCCCGGTTGCCTCGGCCTCGATCACGCCGAGCGGGCTGTACACGGCCGCGTGGTCCCTCGGCGCGGCGCTCACGATGTAGTACCCGTGCTGAAGGGCGTACATGGATGGGTGCGCGGTCTCCGGGGACGCCGTGGGAAGCGCGACGATCTCCGCGCCCTGCGCAGCGAGCGCCTGCCAGCCGTCGGCATAGAGCATGTCCCAGCAGATCTGGATTCCCAGCCTGCCAAAGTCGCAGTCGAAGACCGGAAAGGCCCCGCCAGGGGCCGTCCCGCCCTCGAGCACGTCGCTGCCCTGCGCGGCGACCGGGTGGACTTTCCTGTAGATCCCCGCCACGCGCCCCGAGCGGTCGAGAAGCACCGCGGCGTTGGAGACAATCTCCCCCGGGCCCTCCTCCCGCAGCACCACCGGCACCACAAGGTAACAGTCGTGGCGCACCGCGCACGCGGCCATCCGCGGCTCCACCTCCGCCATGCGCACGGCCTCCTTGGCAGCCGAGTCTCCCGGCCGCGACAGGAGGTATTCCGGAAGCACCACCAGGTCCAGGCGCTTGCCGGGGTACTCGCGGGCCCCGGCCGCGGCAATCCGGTCCACGGCCTCGTCCATCCACTGGAGGCGCCGCTCCAGGGAATAGGTGGAAACCTCATAGCCGGAAACAACCGTGCCGAGGAGCACCTTGCGCGGAGGGCGGTCGACCCGTTCCGGCGTCTCCGCCGCCCGCGCCTGGATTCCGTACGCTGCAAGGCAAACGGCAACAACAACCAGTCTCTTCATTCCCCTTCTTATCACACAAAGCCTATCCGTCGAACCGTTTTGGAGCCAAACCCGGTTGCCCATCAGGCGCGGGATTCAAGGCGTCTCTCAAGGTAGCGATGGATACCCTGCGCTGCGCGGCGGCCATCGCGCACGGCATGCACGACCAGGCTCGGGCCCCGGACCGAGTCTCCGCCCGAGAAGACGCCCGGCACGCTCGTCATCTGGTTCCCGTCGACTGTAAGGCCTCCCCAATCCTCGGCCTTGATCGCCGCAAAGTCGCCCTCCGCGGGAAACGGAACGGGATCGAAGCCGTACGCCACGATCAACAGGTCCGCCGGTGTGTTGAACTCGGAGCCTGCGACCGGCCTCGGCCGGCGCCGTCCCGAGGCATCCGGGGCCCCGAGTTCCATCCGCACGCAGCGGACCTCGGACACCGCCCCATCTGCGCCCGCGATCAGTTCGATCGGATTTGTCAGGAACTCAAACTGCGCGCCCTCCTCCAGGGCGTTGCCGTACTCCTTGCGGCTGCCCGGCATGTTGGCCAGGTCGCGGCGGTACAGGCAGACCGCCTGGCTCGCACCGCACCGGATGGCCGTTCGCAGGCAGTCCATCGCGGTGTCCCCGCCGCCCAGGACCGCCACGCGTCGGCCCTCGACCGGGATCGGCGGGAGGTCCGCCAGGGGGGAGGCGAGGTTCTTCTGGATCAGGAACGGCAGGGCCTCGACGACACCGGGGAGCTTTCCCCCCGGAATGTCCAGAGGCTTGGCGCGCTGGGCGCCGACTGCGAGGAACACCGCGTCGAACTTCTCGCGAAGCTGCGCGAGCGACAGGTCCCACCCCACGCGAACGCCGAGCTGAAACTGGACGCCGCGCCTGCGGAGAAGGTCGATCCGGCGCCCGACCACATGCTTCTCGAGCTTGAAGGACGGAATTCCGTTGACCAGGAGGCCGCCGGGCACGAGCAGCGACTCGAACACGGTCACGGCATAGCCGAGCTTGGCGAGCTCGTCGGCCCCCGCGATGCCGCCCGGGCCGGAACCGACCACGGCCACCGAGAGCCCGTTCGGCACCGAGGGCTCGATCTCCCCGGCGCCGTGCGCAAGGGCGAAGTCGTTGATGAAACGCTCAATCGCCCCGATCGGCACGGGCTCGGACTTGGAGTTGAGGATGCACGAGCCCTCGCAGAGCCGCTCCTGGGGGCAGACCCTCGAGCAGATTTCGGGCATGTTGCTGGTCGACCGCGACACCGCCGCGGCCTCCATGAACCTGCCCTGCGCGGTCAGCGAGAGCCATTCGGGAATCCTGTTGGAAAGCGGGCACCCCTGGGTGCAAAGGGCGTCCGGGCACTGGATGCACCGGCTCGCCTGGTCGCGGACGGCCTCCTCGCCGTAGCAGGCGTAGATTTCCGAGAAGTCCCCTACGCGTTCCGCGGCCGGGCGCTTGGGCGGCGACGCGCTGTTGACGATCGCCCATGCGAACTTGGAATTCCAGACTGAGTCGGGCGACGGCATGGCGGGTCAGTCCTGCCCGGGGCCCGCGGTCCTGGGCGCAGCGGCCCGGTGGCGGGCGCGAAGCCGGGTGAACACAAGGGACACGACCAGGAACACGGCCCCAAGGACCAGGAACGACAGGTTCCGGAACACGGGCTCGAGCCGGCTGATGCCCGCCACGGCCAGGTACACGGCCGTCAGGACCAGCGTGGCATGGGCCATCCAGCGGTACTTGGGGTTGTGGAGTAGGGCCGCCAGCAGGTAATACAGCAGCGACGCGCCGACCCACGCCAGGCTCACCCACGCACGGGGAACGAGGTGGTAGAGGGCGTACGGGAAGATGAGGAACGCGACGATCAGGTAGCAATTGCGCATGAGCCCGGTCTTCAGGACCAGCCTCTCCTGTTTCCACGAGAGGAGCCTCGCCGTTACCAGGGCCACGACCCCGAAGCCCAGGCTGATGCCCCGCTCCCCCTCGGCCACCACCACGTAGGAGGCGAGGATGCCGACATAGATGCCAAAGTTGGCGACGATGATGAAGCGCGAGCGGAGCCAGATCGCGGTCGCCACCACGACCACGCTCTGCACGGAGAGCCAGACGAAGACGGCCGGCATCGGCGCGGCCTTGATGATTGCGCAGCTGAGCGCAAGGAATCCGCTCATCGCGCAGACAAAGGCCCCGATGCCCTCGGCCTCGCCCGAATGGAGGAACGCGAGCCCGATCAGGACGACCGCCGCTGCGAGTTGGAAGCCGACCAGTTCGCCGCTGAAGGAGCCAAGCGTGTGCAGCAGGTAGACCGGGTATCCGACGGCGGCGTTCAGGAAGATGCCCGCATTGGCCGCGGTGTTGTCGCGGTCGCCGCGGTTGAACCGGTGAAGCGCCGCGGAAAACGCCGCGATGCACACGAGGATCACGGCTGGCGCCCACGGCGGACCGGCCACGAGCCCAAGCGTCCGGCCGAGGAGCGGGTTGTTGAGGGCCCACACCGCATACGCCGCGTAGGCGAGCGGCATGGCCACAAGGATCGGCGCCATGCGGCCCAGCCAGACCCCGGTGGCCGCGGCCGCCACCGAGAAGACGGCGACCAGCGCCAGCCCGAGGGACGGCGAGCCGACGGCGACCGCGGTCGTGGCGCAGGCGAACAGCCCCAACCCGAAAAGCCACGTCGATCTCCGCCTGAGTCCGATCGCCAGAAGGACTGCGGCCGACAGGGCCAGCAGAAGTTCTCCCCCGGCCGAGTCCGCGCTCAGCGCATGGCGGTCGCCGAAAAAGCAGAGCCTGAGGCTCGAGAAGTATCCAAGGGCCATCCCGGTTGCGCGCAGGTACCGCGAGACCAGCTCAAGGCGCCTGCGGCAAAGACCGGCCACGACAATGAGCGCGGCCGCAAGCACATAGCCCACTGCGGAGGGCGCGGCCGGGGGCAGGTTTGCGTACGGGAGGGAGAGCGTGAAGGCCGCCCCGATCCCAAGGGTGGCGATTCCCACCCTCGCAAACCATTCCTGCCCAATCTTGAATTCGAGCTCATCACCGCCCTGCGAAACCTCCGGGGGGGCGGGCCCGGTCTCCCCTGCCGTAACCGCCTGCGTGTCAAAGCCGAGATGGGCCTCTATTCGCGCGAGCCTCGCCTCCAATCGCTCCAAATTGGCAGCCAGCGCGCTCTCTGGTTGGGTGTCGCTCGGCTCGGTTGCCATGGGAGTGTCAAAGCACGAGCCACTCTACCGCCTTGGGGCGGGGCCCGCCCTCCGCCCGTTGTCCAAAGCTGCGCATATCTTGGGGGCGAACGGCCGGCCCCGAACGCTTTACACGCGGTCACGCGCCATCAATCCTTGTGCCGTGATGGAGTCGATTGCGCCGCCATGATCCCGCTGCCCGATCCACTCATTTGCACCGACGGCCTCCTCGTCTCCAACCCGTCCATGTGGAGGGAGAGGCGGCGACCGGAGATCCTCGCCGCCTTTTCCAGCGAGGTGTATGGAAATGCACCCTTGATGGGCACAGACGGGCTTGGGTTTGAGGTCGCGTCCGTCGATCCCATAGCCCTGGGAGGCGCGGCGACCCGCAAGGAGGTGGTCATCAGGATCGCGCAGAACCCTGTGGCACCGTCGATTCGCCTGCTTCTTTATGTGCCCAACGCCGGTTCGACGGTCCATGGCGGAAAAAGGGCCGCCTTCCTGGGGCTCAATTTCAACGGCAACCACACGATCGACGACGATCCGGGCATCACGGCGATCGGCGAAGCGCTCCGGGGAGCCGACGCGTCCAAGTGGCAGGTCGAGACGGTGATCGCGCGGGGCTACGCGACTGCGACGATCTTCTGCGGCGACCTCTGCCCCGACCGCCCCGACGGCCTGAAGGAAG
>CAZGOX010000209.1:0-4825 GCA_964527955.1 uncultured Opitutaceae bacterium
GCAGTTCCTTTCGCCTGGCAACGAGGACCAGGTCGAAGCCCCGGGACGCAAGCCGTTGTGCGAAGACCCGCCCGATTCCGCTGGAGGCGCCGGTGACTAGGGCAAGGGAAGGCATTGGCAGAATGTCGAGAAACTACGGAACCCTGTTAGTGCCTGTCCCGCTTGTCGCCTTCGCCGGGCGGCATCCTCGAGTCCTTTCCGGGGGCGGCGGGGGCCGGGCTCCTTTGGCCCGGGTCCGCCCCGCCCCGCCCGCGTTCACCCGAGCCATGGGGTGGCGCCCCGTTCCCCCTTCCGCCGCCGATGGGCCGCGGGTGGGGAACCCCGCCTTGCAGCCGGAACGGATCCCTTGAAACTCCATGCTCCTGTCGTGGACCTGCCCTCCAGTAGGTCCCGCGATCCGGGCTGCGCCACTCCCTCCTGGTGTCCCATCCTCGGTGCCACGGCCCCGACCAGATTGCATAGTCGTCCCAGTCGCACTCGAAGGCGAGCCAGTCGCCGACCGGGAAAGCGATTCCGAAGGTGATCACGGGGCCCCGGGAACCAGGGCGCGCGTCGTAAGCCAATCCCGGGTCGTATCGCGGAAGATAGATTGCCGTGCCTTCGACGGGGACGATGCGAATGATGCCGCCCACGGTCTCAACCCTCTGCTGGGGCGTGCTGACCAGGGCTCCCGTGCCGAGGGCCCGGGCCCTCATGGACTGGATCGCTCCCATGACGTCGGCTTGCTGCGCGTAGACGGCATGGCCGAGCGCCTGGGTCCACGCCAGGTTTTCGTCCATCCACCGCAGCAGGTCGGGATAATGGGCGAGCGCCCTGACGCTGGGGTCCCATGGCTGGGCTGCGAGCGTCGAGAGGTCCATCTGGGCCTCGACGTAGCGATCCGCAAGCGTGATGTCCGAGGGGAATGTCGAGGCCGGCAGGATCAGCGCCACAATCGGATCGGGGTACAGGGCGATGGGGGCGACCAGCTGGTCGAGCTGGTCGGGATTGTACGATCCGCCAGGCGTCTGGGCCCGTACGGAGAGCGCCAGGGCGGCAGCGGCAACCAGAAAAGGCAGGGCCTTCATGGCCGGATCCTTGGCCAAAAGATTCCCGTTGTCGAGCAGGAGGTCCGTGCCACGATGGGTGCACCGCATGAGCAGCCATATCCCGGACATTTCCCTGGTCCAGATCGACCAGACCGTGATGTCCCGCCTTTACGGCCACTTCACCGGCCACGGCACGTCGGCAGGAAACAGGATCGTGCTGATCGTGATCCTGGCAGCCTCGGTCCACCTCGTGGTCAAGGTGATTCGCTGGATCAGCGAATGGATTCTCTACCGGACCACGCGGCATAAGTCGCCGCTGGCCTTCATGACGGAGAAGCCGAAGTTCGTCACGGTGACGCGCCTTATTGTGAGCGGCGTGATCTTCAGCATCTACTTTTTCGCGCTCGGCCTGCTGCTTCAGGAGTTCGGCGTCAACCTGACCGCCTACCTGGCGAGCGCCTCGGTGATTGGCCTTGCGATCAGCTTCGGCTCCCAGGGCCTTGTCCAGGACATCGTGATCGGACTCACGCTCATCTTCTGGGACGCCATGGATGTCGGCGACGTGGTCGAGCTGTGGGGCACCACGAACGTCACCGGCCGCGTCGAGGAGATCGGGCTCAGGTTCACGAAGCTCCGGAACTTTTACAACCAGGAGGTGTTTGTTCCAAACCGGACGATTGCGAACGTCAGCCGGTGCCCGCGCGGGGGAATCGACGCCTATGCCTATCCCCAGGTACCCTCAGGCGCCGACCCCGGCAAGACCATGGAAATCCTCTCCGGGATCGCGGCGGCCATGCGGACGCAGTATGCCGCCATCATCCTCGAGGATCCCGTGATCGGCCCGCTCACGACGGCGGAGCGCGGGGGCTGGCGCTACTGCCCGATCTCCTTCCGGATCTGGCCGGGCCAGGGCGGGTTGATCGAGTCGACCTTCCGCAGGCAGGTGGTCCACGCCATGAAGGCCCTGGACCCGGCGTACGAGGACTGGCAGGTGCCCGTCACCTACCGGGCTAGTGGGCCGGTGCCTGCGCAGGGACCGCAGGCGCCGGGCCGGGAGCAGCGGCCGCAGGGGCGGCGGCCTTGTTGAGGGCCTGCACCTGGGCCGTCACCTCCTTCATCGCATCCTGCATTTTTTTCATGATCAGGCCGATGCGCTGCTGGATCTGCCCGTAGGTTTTCTGGGTGACGAGGGGCATCTTGGCCGCGTAGTCCTTCTGCGCCTTGCTCTCGTAAAACGCGATCACCCCGTCGACGTCCTCCTGGGTGAAGTTCGCCGAATAGATCTCGGCATAGACCGGCCTCATCCTATCCCACGACAGGTCCTCCTCGACGATGGCCTGCAGCCTCTTCCGGGCCGGCTCCTCGAGTTGGGCCGCCCCGGGTCCGGACTTTCCAGCCGGGAAGGTCCGGCTCACGATGTTGCCGCTCATCTGGCCGAGCTGGTGAATCACCGAGGCGTTGAGTTTCTCGATGCCGGTGAGCTCGAGCAGCTTGTCGATCGACTGCGGAGTCGGGGGCGGCGGCTTTGGGGTCGACTGCGTGACCGGCGGGGCCTCTTTTGGCGCCGGGGCTGCCGGGGCCTGGGCTGCTCCTACTCGGGAGCAGGAGGCCAGGGTCAGGTAAATCAGGGCCAGGAAAATCTTCATGGGGCGAAAGCGGGGTTCTCAGTCTTGATCGGGCCATAGTTGAGAATGGAATACAAACCGGCGGCAAAGAAAATCGGCGCAGTTTCGGGGTGGCATTCGTCAGCACAAAGTCCAGAATGGGATCATGACCCCGGCACAGCGGACATCCCCGTTCCTTGCAGCTTCCCTATTCGCCCTTGCCCTGGCGGCAACGGCCCAGAGCCTGCCTGCGCAGGGAAATCTGGGCACGATCCCCCGGCTTGTGGAACAGGACGGACGGCATGCGCTGCTCGTGGACGGGGCGCCCTTCCTGATCCTCGGCGTGCAGGCCCACAACTCCAGCGCATGGCCGGCCGTGATGCCCCGGGTCTGGCCGGCGGTTGAGTTTCTCCACGCCAACACGCTCGAGATACCCGTGTACTGGGAGCAGTTCGAGCCGGAGCCCGGTGAATTCAACACCTCAAGCGTGGACATGCTGCTCTCGCAGGCGAGGGAGCACGGCGTCCGGCTCGTCCTGCTCTGGTTCGGAACGTGGAAGAATGGCAGCTCCCACTACATGCCGCTATGGATGAAGTTGAATCCCGGGCTCTATCCCCGAATCATCGGCGTGGACGGCCGCAGGGTTGACTCGCCATCGCCCCACTCCGAGGCGGCCCTTTCGGCCGACACGCGGGCCTTTTCGGCATTCATGGCGCACCTCAGGGCGGTCGATTCGGCGCGCACCGTCATCCTCGTCCAGGTGGAGAACGAGACCGGGAGCTGGGGCAGCGTCCGGGACTATTCCCCGGAGGCCCAGAAGCTGTTTGACGGGCCTGTCCCGCAGCGGCTGGTCGACGCATTGGGCGCAGGCACGGCCCGGGGAACGAACTGGCGGGCCGTCTTTGGCGCCAACGCCGATGAGTTCTTTCACGCCTGGTCGGTCGCAAGCTATGTCGGGGCGGTGGCGGAAGCGGGCAAGAAGGAGTATCCCCTGCCCCTCTACGTGAATACGGCGCTCCGCGATCCCCTGGATCCCGGACCCGCCAGCACGTACGAGAGCGGGGGTCCGACCGACAACGTGATCCCCATCTGGAAGGTGGCGGCGCCGGCGGTCGACATCCTCGCGCCCGACATCTATCTCAAGGGCGACGAGCGCTACCGCCGCGTCCTCGAGCTCTACGCCAGGCGGGACAACACCCTCCTGGTTCCCGAGACCCGCGGCGATGCCGAGGCGGCCCGCTACTTTTTCATGGCGGTCGGCCACGGTGCGATCGGCTGGTCCCCGTTCGGGCTGGATTACAGCGATTCGACGCCGGGAGCCTTCGGAGTTCCGCGGGTTACGGAGGCGACGCTGGCCCCGGTGGCTCTGGACTTCAGGCTGGTTGAGCCGATGATGCGCGAGGTCGCGCGCCTCAATTTCGAGGGTCATTTGCAGGCCGTGTCGGAGCCGGAGGCCGAGCACATGCAGAAGCTCGATTTTGGCCGCTGGCAGGCGGTTGTGACCTACGGAGCCCAGCCTTTCAGCCGGGGCCGGGACGGGCTTGGCAATCCCAAGCCGGTGGGCGGAGCCCTGGTGGGAAAACTGGGGGAGAACGAGTTCCTCGTTTCCGGCGAGTCCTGCCGGGTGGATTTCAGGGTGTCCGAGCCCGCCTCAACCCTTCAGCGGGACTTCCTGAGGGTGGAGGAGGGATCCTATTCGTCCGGGGTGTTCAAGCCAACCAGGATCTGGAATGGAGACGAGACGGACTGGGGCCTGAACTTCAACACCGAGCCGCGCATCCTGCACGTGCTCCTGGGCACCTACTGAGGGCTATCTCCCCTTGATGGAGATGTCGCCCCCGCTCGAGCGGAGCTTGAGGAGCGGCCCCCCGGAATTGACAGTCCCCTTGAGGCGGCTGCTTCCAACGACGCCATTCGAAAGGGCGACCGTGAGATTGTCCACGGTCACGTCGCCGCCGCTCGTTGCCGCATCAAGGGTGAAGCCTGCGGTGGCTGCCACGATGACTTCCACGGATCCGCCCGAGGTCTCGAGGGCGCTGTCGCCTTTGAGGGGCCCGACGATCCTGGCGCGGATGTCGCCGCCGCTTGTGGAGGCATCCAGCTCATTCTCGACGGACTCCACCTTGATATCCCCGCCTGAGGTTGAAAGGACCGCCGGTCCCCCCACACGTCCAACCTTGATTTCGCCCCCGG
>CAZGOX010000210.1:0-1807 GCA_964527955.1 uncultured Opitutaceae bacterium
GAACCCACCTTGACGTAGGCCCCGGTGCCCTCGGTGTACGCCCAGCCGACCGTCACCTTGGTGTCCTTGGCGACCGTGAACGGCGCCGAGACGCCGAGCAGCCAGTAGTTGCCCGCGGCCTTCGCCCCGGGGTTGTCGATCTTGTTCACGGCGTCCTCCTGGAAGTAATTCCCGATGGTGCCCGTAAAATCGAGCTCGGTTCCGAGCTCCTTCACCGGAACGGCGTAGGCCGCCGAGAGCTCCGAGGTGAGCCCGCGCAGGATCAGGTCGTAGTACAGCTTCGGCGTGAGCTTGAAGCCGTCGATCGTGTAGTTGACGGCGAAGTTCGGCTCGTAGGTCGACCGGAAGAAGCCTTGGTTTGTGGGCGCCTTCGCATAGGTGTAGATGGTGAAGCCCGGTTGCAGGCTCAGGGAGTCATTCAGGTTCACCGTGTACGACCCATAGGGATCGATCTCGGGGTTGGACTGGCCCGGAACGCGGTTGGCCAGCGGAAGGTTGCTCCAGACGCCCAGCGCCCAGTTTCCGTAGTCCGCCTCCACCGAGGGCTCGAAGGACTGGCCGCCGAGCCGCTGGCCGCGGAACATGTATTCAGAAACATAGGACGGAGTGACCGTCACCGACAGGCTCGGTGCCGCGGTGGGGACGACCGCGGGTGCGGGCGCCGCCGGGGGCGTCGGTGCCGCGGCATTGGTCTGTGCGCGCAGCGGAAGGGCTCCCGCGGCGCAGGCGCCGAGGAGAAACAGCAGGGATGGTTTGTTCATTTTTGTTTTCAGTCTTACAGGGTTAAGTGCCCGTCATGGACGGACAGTCCTGTGACGCCCCGCAGCGTCCCGTGTTCCCCAAAAAAAAGACCGCCGGCGCATTTCGCGCCGGCGGTAGTAGAAAAAATGATACGGTAGTGGGGCGGACTCAGCGCTTCGAGAACTGGAACCGCTTGCGCGCTCCGGGCTGGCCGGCCTTCTTTCGTTCCTTTTCGCGCGGGTCGCGCCGGATGTGGCCCGCCTTCTTGAGCGGGATGCGGAGCTCCGGGTTCATCTTCTGGAGCGCGCGGGCGATGCCGTGGGCGACGGCGCCGGCCTGGCCGGACACGCCCCCGCCGGCCACGTTGACCGTGACATCGATCTTGTCCTTGAGTTCCACGGTCAGGAGCGGCGCGTAGGCCTGCTTGGCGAAATTCTCGTGGCTGAAGTACTCCTCGAAATCGCGCTTGTTGACGACGAGCTTGCCGGTGCCCTCGGCGATGCGGACGCGGGCGGTGGAGGACTTCCGGCGGCCTGTGCCGGTAAAGATGGTGGCGGGGGCGGTCATGGCTGGATCAGAGGGAAATCTTCACGGGGTTCTGGGCCTCGTGGGTGTGCTTCGGGCCGGCAAACACCCGCAGCTTCGTGAGCATCGTCGCCGCAAGGCGGTTCTTGGGCAGCATGCCCTTGACCGCGTGGGTGATGATGTGCGTCGGGCGGAGCTGCCGCATGAGCTTCAGGCTGCGGACCCGTTCGCCGCCGACGTAGCCGGAAAAGGACATGTACTCGTTCTGCTCCTCCTTCTTGCCCGTAAGGACCACCTTCTCGGCGTTGATCACCACGACAAAGTCGCCGGTGTCGACATGGGGGGTGTAGGAGGCCTTGTGGCGGCCGCGGATGATGTTTGCGGCCTTAACTGCGAGACGGCCAAGCACTTGGCCCTCGGCATCAATCAGATGCCACTTGGGTTGGACCGTCTCCTTCTTGGCTAGAAAGGTTTTCATGGGAAAAGGGGGTCGACTGCAAGGCTTACGCCACTCGGTGTCAACCCATCAATTTGCCCGGAA
>CAZGOX010000210.1:1907-4820 GCA_964527955.1 uncultured Opitutaceae bacterium
GCCCACATTCCAACTCGCAAGCGGGCCGTTTCCCTGCCATTTACGGACATCATGCACGAGCGATTTCCTCTTCTAGCCGCCGGTGTGTCCGGGGCCACCGCAGTCCTCTTCGGCGCCTTCGGGGCCCACGCCCTCGGCCACGTCCTGGCGGCAAATGGGTCCCAGGCGGTCTGGGAGACGGCCGCAAAGTACCACTTTTATCATTCCCTGGCGCTCCTCGGCATGGCGGCGTGGATGCGGCGCACGCCGACGGGGGTCGCGGCGCGGCGCGCGACCCAGGCGGTGAAATTCTGGACCGCAGGCATCATCCTGTTTTCGGGCTCGCTCTACGCATACGCGCTGGGCGGGCCTCACCTGCTGGTGTGGATCACTCCGCTCGGCGGACTTGGCTTCGTTGCCGGCTGGATTGCTGCAGCCGGCGCGGCCCTTGCACCGCGGTCGGAGTATGACATCTGACTTTCCCATTCCCGGGGATCTCCGGGCCATGTTCGAGGCGGTGCGGCGCGTCGGCCGCCCGCGGCTCGTGGGAGGGGGCGTCCGCGACTGGCTGCTCGGCCTCGAGCCCAAGGACTTGGACGTCGAGGTGGCGGGCACGGACTTCGATTCGCTGCGGCGCGCCCTGGCCCCGTTCGGGGCGACGGATGTCGTCGGGCGAAGCTTTGGCGTGGTCAAGGTGCGCAGCTCCGCGACCAAGGCCGAGTACGATTTCAGCCTCCCCAGGAGGGAGTCCAAGACCGGGGCGGGCCATCGAGGCTTTGCCGTCGAGCCGGATCCCGGGCTGGGCGACGCGGAGGCTGCGGCCCGGCGGGATTTCACGGTCAACGCGATCGCCTACGATCCCGCCTCGGGAACTGTGATCGATCCGCATGGCGGGATGGCGGATCTGAAGGCGCGGGTGCTCCGCCACACGAGCCCGGCCTTCGTTGAGGATCCCCTGCGTGTGCTGCGGGCATTCCAGCTGGCGGCCCGCTTCGACTTTTCCCTCGCCCCCGAGACGGCCGCGCTTTGCCGCAGCATCGCGGACAGCTATGCTGAGCTCCCTGTCGAGCGGGTGTGGGGCGAATGGGAGAAGTGGGCCCTGAAGTCCGTGAAACCCTCGCGGGGCCTGACCGTGCTGGAGGAAACCGGGTGGCTGAGGCATTTCCCGGAGGTCGCCGCGCTGCGCGGCGTACCCCAGGAGCCGGAGTGGCATCCGGAGGGGGACGTCTTTTCGCACACGCAGCACTGTCTCGACGCCCTGGTCGCATTGGATGGATGGAAGTCCTCCGAGGCCCCCAAGCGGCGCATGCTGACCCTCGCCGTGCTTGCCCACGACTTTGGGAAGCCCGCGACGACCGTTCGCGCCGAGAGGCGGGGCGCCATGCGCTGGGTCAGCCCGGGCCATGAACCTGCGGGCGGGCCGATCGCCGTGAACTTTCTGCGCAGGATCGGCGCTCCGCTTGAGCTCGACGAGCCGGTCGCGGCGCTTGTGGTCAACCATCTGCTCCACCACCGCGGGAGGGATGGCGGGTTCACCCCGTCCCACGTCCGGCGCCTGGCGCGCAAGCTCGCCCCGGCGACGATCGAGGAACTGGCGCTGGTCATGATGTCGGATGCGATGGGAAGGCCGCCCAAGGACGCCTCGGACTCGGCGCCGCTCATCGAGCAGCTCCGCACGCAGGCGCAGGCCCTTGCGCTCGCCCAAAAGGCGCCGCACCCCATCATCCTCGGCCGCCACCTTGTGGAGCTGGGGCGCCGCCCCGGCCCTGAATTCAAGCCCATCCTCGCGGCTGCCTTCGAGGCGCAGCTCGACGGCGTGTTCGCGAACGAAATGGACGGCCTTACCTGGCTCGAGGGATACCTGCGCGACCCGAATCCCTGGCGAAACTCGTAACCGTCCATGCCGATCCGCGGATTCCAGTGGGACTTGGCCCGCCAGGTCGAACGGATCGGCTGGCTCAAGGCCCAGTTGCCGCGCTACGCGGACTGGGGATACCAGGAGCTGTACCTGCACCTGGAGGACGCGGTCGAGTTTCCGAGCCTGCCGGGAGTCGCCCGCCGCGATGCGTACACCAGACGGGAATTTGGCGCGTTCGTGGAGTCCGCGGGAAAGGCCGGGTTGAAAGTTGTGCCGATCGTGAACCTGCTCGGGCACACGCAGTACCTGATCAAGGACCCCGGGCTGCGGGAGCTGAACGAACTCGTGGACGCGGAGGGCCGGCCGCAGGAGCACGGCCAGCTCTGCCCGCTTCATCCCCGGACTGCAGGGATGATGGAAAGGCTCCTGCGCGACATCGCTCCCTTTTGCACGGCGGGCAAGGTGCACGTGGGACTCGACGAGTCGTATCATCTGGGCCGACATCCCCTGAGCCGCGCTGAAATTGCGGAGGTGGGCATGGCCGGGCACTTCGCCCGCCATGTGCAACGCATCCACCGGATCGCCGCCGGGCTGGGCCTGCGCGTCGGAATGTGGGCCGACATGCTTGCCCTGCTTCCCGAGGCAATTCCCCAGCTGCCCGCGGATGTAATCGCGTACGACTGGTATTACTACCCATTTCAGCGTCGTCCGAGGGTGGAGCTTCGCAATTTTGCCGAGGTGGATCTGGCGCCTGCGCTGCGCGCGCGCGGCATCGAATACTGGGGATGCCCGATGAGCGGGGCCTTCAGGCACGAGCCGCTGCCGATCTCCCGGGAAAGGATTGCCAATATCGCGGACTGGTGGAGGCGTTGCCTGCGAACGACGGCCGCCGGCATGCTTGTGACCTCGTGGGAGCCGAGCCACGTTGCCGCAGAGATCCCGGAGGTGATCGACGCCGCGGCCGCCGGGCTCTGGCTCGATGGGGAGACAAGGGTCGATCGGCTGCTCGAGGGCGGCTGCCGGAGGCTCTTCGGAGGCAAGGGGCCACGGGCCGCCGCGGCGCTGCGGAGGGCCGA
>CAZGOX010000211.1:0-4819 GCA_964527955.1 uncultured Opitutaceae bacterium
AGCAGTTGCTGGTGCGCCACGAGAACGTGGTGGTTCGATTCGAAGTTCGCCGCCTGTTGCTACGAGACCTGGCCTATGAGGAGGATCCGGAATTCGCGGCTGCCGCGAAGGCCCTGCTGAAGAAAATCAGCGATGATCTGGCCCTGCGCGCGCTGAACGTGCTGATGGGCCAGGGCACGTATGAATTCCTGGAGGAGGTAGGGGTGCCGCGTACGGAGGCGGCACATGAGAAGGTACGCGAGCTTTGGGACCAGAAGCTTCGCGAAGTCACACATGAACTCGTGGCGGCTCATCCGCAGCCGCCTGCGCTTCTCGCCTTCCTGAACCGGATCGCAGTCGATGCTATTCGGGCCGGCCAGCATCCATCGTTAGCGGGCCTCTTTCTCCAAATCACCCAGGAGCAGCCAAACTTGGCCCTGGCGATGGTAAGACGGATCTTGTCGAAGAGGAACAGCGGCCCTGTAGCCGCGTTCTGGCCCTATTTACTCATCCGGCATCCCCAGCTGAGCGCCAAGGTGCGTTGTGCTCTCTTCCGGTTGGCGGCCCGCCAAAGAAAGTCCGGGTTTCGCGTCGGCTTGGTGCACGTGATCGAGGTGCGCTTGCGCGCGAATCAGGAGGTCACGCCTGAGGAGAAGCGGATGCTGATCACGCTCGCCAGGACTGCCACCGCGGCGGAGGCATCGGCACTACTGCAATTCATCGAATGGGTTTCCGACGAGCATTTCCCTTTCGCCAGTCAAATCCTGCGGGCCCTGCCACCGGCCCGGCTTACCGGTGATCGGGCCGGAGATGTCCTCGGGGCGATTTTTCCGTATCAAAAGCGGAAGATTGCCGTGCCGCGGGACCTCGTCCAACACGTGCTCAAAGCCCTCTTCGGCGCTCCACGGCTCGATTGGGAGAACCACCAGCGCGAGTGGGAGGAGCTGCTGGCCCGGTTCCCGCAGGAAGCCTACGAATTCTTTTATGCGCGGTTGGCGCACCCACGCTCTGGCCGTCACACTTCGAGAGAATATCACGCGCTGCCCGATGTGATCGAGGGCCGCTTTCGCTTCCCACAGCTCTCGCAACAAGAGAATTTCCAGGCAATTTGCGAGGAGCTGTGGCGAAAGGCTCTTCGCGGACAGTCGTCGATCAACGGCCGGGCCTGGCTGGAGTTCTTCCACGCGATCGTGATCCCGAACGATGGCTTTTGGCTGCCGAAGGTCCTCAATGAGGTGAAGAAGGCCCGGACGCTCAGGAGCCTCAGATGGCTGAATCAACTCATCTCCTTCGACGGCTCGTTGATTATCTTCCGTTTCCCGGCGGTCGCCCGTGCTTTCCTCCGGCGCGCCACAGCTCTGTCCGGCGATGAGGGCGCGAAACGAATTCGATCCAGCCTTTATGTTGGCTGCGGGCCGCGGGGGCGCTCGTTCACGGGGGGAATCGTGAACAATGACGATGACTATGTTGAGGCCGAAGCCGTCAAGGTGGCCGAAGCAAATGCTCACGATCCGGAACTGGGCCCCTTCTATCGGTGGATCGTGGAAATTGAACAGCGCGACCGCGAGCAGCATCGGCTGAGGCATGAGGCCGACATGGCCGAATTCGAGTAGATCTCGATGTGATGAGAAGGGCGACCTCCTGCTCAGCCTGAAGACAGATCCAAAACCGGCGCGTCATTTTGCGCTGACTTCAGATGGAGCTGCTGAACTCCAGAAGCAGAATTCGCTGGGCTCTTAACTGACTCGCTATGGCCGATCCCGCGCGATGGCATCACGGCGGCCCGCCACAACCTCGAGGGTGATCTGGTGCCAAAGGTCTGCGCGGCCTTGCAGAATGCCGGCGATCGGGGCGTGGCCCTTGAAATGGAAAAGATCCGCGGGATCGAGTCCCGCGGTTTTTTCCAGTGAGGTGTTCGCTAGATTGATGGCCATCTTGGCTGGCCGGTCTCCAACGACCGCCCAGATGCGTTCGATTACCTTCCGCCCGTATTCTTCTACTTCGTCCGGAGGAATTTCACCGCCTTTGTTCATGGCATCAGCGCAATGCTCGAGGGCATCTCGGATATCGGAGTAGTCAGCTAGTACCTGTTTGAACGCCGCAAACGCCTCCGCCGCATCGAACGGCTTCTCCGGCCAAAATTCGGACCATTTTGCGCGAAGAAGTTCGGCGCATAAACCTGGATCGTTTGCAATCTGCTGCACAGCTCCGTCGACCGAGCTGAAGAACGAACCGTGAACCTGCATCTTGCGGTAGCCAGCCATGCGATCATTCTCCGCCCAGAAGAAGTATTGGGTGAACTCCCCGCCCGCGGCGATGCGCGGCAGCGGACGCCGGAAATCAGCCCCCTCGAGTCCCAATGATTTCAGGTAAGCATCGTGCCGCTTGCAGAAGCCGGCGAACACCGTCTCGTGTTTGGCCCCTTGGGGCGCTACGTCCGTAAGGAGGGCGACCGGGAAAAACAGAACCCCTTCGGGGATGACGGAGTCGAGGCGCTCGCAGACATTGCGAAAATTCGAGCCACTCTTCCATTCGTCGACGAGGAGCACAATGTCGTTCGTCTTTAGGCCGATCGGAGCAAGAGAGGAGGCGAGCAGTTCCTCGCGAGTGATGCCGGCCTTCGGATCGTCCGCCCGATTCAGGACTGCGCAGACGCGGACGACAGGCGCGAGCGGTGTCAGCAGGGATTCGAGCACTTGGACGGGGAGCGAGTTCCCGATCGGCAATTCGAGTAGTACGATCCTCGAATCTTGCGAAAGCAGCCGCCTCAGCGCCACGCGGACGTCCAAGAGGTAGTCACAGAGGGCGTCAATCTGAGGAGCGGCAAAGTCCAGGAAGTACCTAACGGCGGCGACAAACGCCTTATCGATCGCCGCCAGCGTCGCCGGGGGCCCGTTCGCGTTCTCGCAGTCAAGGAGGAGAAGGTAGAGGACTGCGCAGATGTTTTGGGCCCAACATGGATGGAGATCGAGAGTACCGTCTCGGGTGAAGTGATCGATCGCATTGAGGGCATGCGCCAAGTCGCGCGTGAGTCTCGGCCGAGCAGTGAGACGGCAGAAATAGTAATCGTACCTGGCTTTCAAGTCCAACTTGATCTCCTGGAGACCCGGAAAGGGCCTGCGCGCGCAAAAGGCGATGAGCCGGTTCAGCGTCTCGGCGGGCAAGTCAATGTCTGGAAAGGAAGCGCCCGTGGAGGGTGATGCTTCGGACGAACTCATGTGGCGTTCGGTTGAGGGTCTATTTTCGCAACAAGCCGACCAAGGCTCGGTGGCCATGGGCCCGGATCGTTCGAGCGCCATCGATTGCCGGCGATTGGTAGAACGCCACGCCGATAAGCTCCGGGTACAGATATTGGAGGGAGGCGCGTCCCTTGTCCGGGTCCATCGTGAGCGGGATATGCCAGATTCCGCCGCCGCTGACTCCGCCGTAGTCGCTCGGGAAACCGTACTGGCCGGAGAACATGAGCACCTCGAAGAAGTCACAGTCGCCGGCCTGCCATTCGTTCACGACTTGGGCGCGGCCGAAAAACAGTCTCCGCATGAGAACGTGCTCCGGCGTCATGCGTTTGCCGGTTTCGGAGTCCATCTCGGCGGGCCCGCCTGCGATCAAACATAGGGCGGTACGGCGATCCTCTAATTGGTCGAATACGAGGGGCTTGGGAGGCGGCAGCCGATAGAAGGAC
Source organism: uncultured Opitutaceae bacterium (assembly GCA_964527955.1). Taxonomy (GTDB): domain Bacteria; phylum Verrucomicrobiota; class Verrucomicrobiia; order Opitutales; family Opitutaceae; genus Palsa-1447. Next base: position 3,662 of record CAZGOX010000211.1, read on the forward strand.
TTCTTTGCCTTGAGGGCGCTCAGGGCGTTTGGATCGTTGATCCCTATGAACGCGAGATCCGGTCCATCCCCGTCGCGCTCGCAGCGGTGTTTCCGTATTTCGAGAGTGGCCTTCTCGAGCGAGAGTCGATGGTAGGCCATTGTAATCACGAGTTCGATCGACTCGCCGTGGGTGCGCATGAGGTCATCGATCACGTGCGCCGCGGTCAAAATGCCACACTTGCCTTCAAGACTGACTAGGCTGCCCGACCCGGAAGAACGCCCCTCGACGGCGAATAGCACCGCGTATTTTTCGAGGTCGATCGTTGCTTGGTCGAGCAGAGAGTCGGGGACGGTGCCTTCGGGATGATAGTGAATTTCCATCTGAAGCGTGAGCTAACCAGATTCTCCTTTGCAGGGCAAATTTCTCCAGAACAGGCGTCTAGGCAATGGACTGATGGTGCAGACCGAGAGAGCGGTGACATCGCGGCATTCGTGTGTAATTGGTACACCCTCTAAAGCGCCACGGCTTGCCGGTAACAAAAGACCGCCGCGCAAACAGTATCCCGGCGGTCTCCGACGTCCGCCATTGCCTGTCCAACCCATATCGCCGGTGCGCTTGTACCCCATCGGAAGCCGATAGAAGCGCTCTCCTGGGTCATTTGAAATGGGCGCGTCGGTCGCCCATGAGGAGACTCCAAATAACCGGGCGCCGTCCTTCGGCCAATCCTCTTCGGGCGTCGGCGAATCGAGGGGGTCTTCGTCCATGATGGGTATTTGTCGGTGCGTTTAGGCCAATGCCTCTCCGACAGCGGCAGCAAGTCTCTTCTGCGCTTGATCGTGTGCATCAAGGTACCGCGCAACCATCCGAAAATCCCTGTGCCTCGAGAACTTCTGTACTTCCTCGCGTGCCAAACCTACTTCCTTAGCTCTGCGCACCGCCTCAGTGATTGCTGTGTGCCGAATGCCATGCGGCCGCACCCGCCGCCGGCTGCCTTTCGGCAGGGCATCACGACCCAGTCCACGCACAATCTCATATACAGCGGACCCGGTCAGGCGGGTAGGGCGCCCCGGGATGAGGTTGGTAAATAGCGCACGCCCATCGCGAGGCCTAGGGCGAACCTCCAGCCAACTGCCAAGCGCTTCGACCGTTGTTGGCGTGCAGGACAGCTTCTCAAGC
>CAZGOX010000212.1:0-4804 GCA_964527955.1 uncultured Opitutaceae bacterium
ACGGAGCCGGCGGTGCCCATGCGCAGCCTGGCTGCGATCCACGATAACGACGCTGAATTTGAAAGGGTCAGGTTGAGATAGTCCTAAATTGACGGACACGAGGTTGGGGCTGCCGCGAAGCGAGTCGAATTTCTGACCCAGCGATAGAGGGCGGGCGCGAATTTGCCCGCAACTGAGAAAAGAGATTTGAATAGGGGGTGACTTGCGCGTCGAATTTGGCAGCTTGGCTTGAAGGCTTTGCCCACATGATCGCATACCTCGAAAACAAGGCGAAGTTCCTGGACGACGTTGATTCGAACCGGATAGAGGAGAGGATACTTGAGGCATTCAAACGAGGCCACAGGAGATCGGTCGGCAGGTCGGAAGTGAGTTCATGGCGTAATTCGATGAGCTATATGCATCGAATCCTGAGCGACTCCGAAATTCCCGGCGACTCCGGCGTCGCGATTGAATTTGGCATTCCCCAGACGTCGAAACGGATCGATTTTATTCTTACCGGGACGAACGCAGCCTCGCAACAGGTTGCCGTCATTGTGGAATTGAAGCAGTGGACGTCCGCCAAGGCGACGGGCAAGGATGCCATCGTCAGAACGGTCCTCGGAGGCGGCGAACACGAGACCAGTCATCCCTCGTACCAGGCTTGGACCTATGCAGCCCTTTTGGAGGACTTCAACGAAGCGGTTCGCGACCGGAATATGGAGCTAAGGCCCTGCGCCTACCTGCACAACTGTGAGTCCGGTGAGACCATCCACTCGCCATTTTACTCCGCCCATACAGCCAAGGCTCCGGCATTCCTGAAGGACGACGCGGCAAAGCTGCGCGCCTTCATCAAGGCCAACGTCAAGCACGGCGACTCCGGGGAGATCATCTACCAAATCAGAGATGGGAAGATCAGTCCCTCAAAGAGCCTCGCCGACAGCCTCGCATCCCTCCTGCGCGGCAATCGTGAGTTTCTGATGATCGACGATCAGAAGATAGTCTACGAGACGGCTCTGGAACTGGCCGAAAATTCCTCCGGCGGCTCCAAGAATGTCCTTATTGTAGAGGGTGGGCCGGGAACCGGGAAATCGGTCGTGGCTATCAACCTGCTGGTTGAACTGACGACGCGCTCCAAAGTCGCACAGTATGTCACCAAGAACGCCGCGCCGCGCGGGGTCTACGAGAGCAAGCTCAGCGGCACGATGACCAGGACGCGGATCACCAACCTCTTCAAGGGTTCCGGCGCCTACACCGAATCGAAGACGGACGACTACGACGCGCTTGTTATCGATGAGGCCCATCGGCTCAACGAAAAGTCCGGAATGTTCATGAATCTTGGAGAAAACCAGATCAAGGAGCTGATCAACGCCGCGAAATTCAGCGTTTTCTTCATCGATGAGGATCAGAGGGTGACCTTTAAGGACATCGGAGAGAAATCCGAAATCCGCCATTGGGCCAGGGCCTGCAGAGCCCACGTCACGGAATTGGCGTTGGAATCGCAGTTTCGTTGCAATGGCTCCGATGGCTTTCTGGCTTGGGTCGACCATTCCCTCGGGATTCGGGAGACCGCAAACCCGACCTTGGAGGGGATCGACTTTGACGTGATCGTCTGTGACTCACCAACCGAACTCAGGGATCGAATCGTCGAGAAGAACAGAGAACGGAACAAAGCCCGGATGGTTGCTGGCTATTGCTGGGATTGGGCGAGCAAAGGAGACCCATCAGCATTCGACATCACATTTCCCGAGCATCGGTTCGAGGCCCGCTGGAATCTCAGTGATGACAGCAGCCTTTGGATTCTCAAACCGAATTCGGTGTCTGAAATTGGGTGCATCCACACATGCCAGGGATTGGAGTTGGATTACGTTGGGGTGATCGTGGGCCCTGACCTGGTGGTTCGGAACGGCGTGGTCAAAACTGACCCAACCAAGCGCTCCCGGATGGATTCGTCCATCAAGGGTTACAAGAAGCTGCTTAAGGAGAACCCGACGGTCGCCACTCAGAAGGCCGACAGAATAATTAAGAACACCTATCGCACCCTGATGACCCGGGGGCAGAAGGGGTGCTACCTCTATTCTGTCGACCGGGAGACGAACGACTATTTCAAACAAGCAGCCAGCAGAATGCGTAGCCCCAATGGCGGTTGCCGGAAAAGAACATACCCGGAGGCAAACCAAGACATCGGGCGAATGGCCGCGGAAGACGAATGAGGGTCAATCCGAAGGGGCCACATGCGAATCATTATTACTATACTTGCGGCGGTTCTACTGAGTTCGTGTGCGCCTTCGAGTATGATTTTGATGACTGCGCGGAGTGAAGATCGAATTTTCAGCTATCACTCGACGCGCAAGCACGTAGAAAAATATCTAGGCTCGCCGGTGATAGAGGAGGCCGTGACTCCAACAGTGCAGTTGAGAAGCTTTGATTTCGGAGGTCTGCGTAGCTCAACGGGCAGTCAATTCAGGAGCTTTCTCAGGGAGTATTCTCCAGGAAATGAGAAAGAGGCTAAAGATCTTCGCGAAATCGCTATTCACTGCCGATATTCCGTGACCGGAAGGATAGTGCGGCACGGAGAGGTTGGAGATATGAACGCAACGGCGATGATGACATTTGGCTTAACCGAGATTGTAGCCATACCAATAGCGATCAAAGAAATTACTCCCGATACCGCAGTTAAGAATGTCTTCGATGTTTGGTATTCTAAGGAAGGCCAGGTCTTGGCATACAATTGGGTGTGGTCGAAAACCACTGTAGACGGCTCGTGACAGGTGCTGCGGTTCGCGATGCGGTCTCGGGAAGATTTGCCCGATGGTTGAGGATTTTGCGATCCCGGAGCTCATAGCTTTCGGGGAAGCCTGAAAGGGGTCAGGCCCTGAATTCTGTAATTTGGCGCTTTTCGATGCGGATCGGCCCGATGGGGCAGGTTACGGAAGGTGCTGAGAGGCTGCGGATGCCTCCGGGGTTAGGTCTGAACAGCACTCTGCGTCCGATCAAAGGGCCTGAATCTCCACGGGCATCTGCCTCGAATAGGATGGCTCAAGAAGGTTCACCGTCTTGTACGCGCCGTCGCTTGAGTAGACAAGTTCGAGCCGCTCGCTCGCCTCGTAGGGTTCGCCGTCCGCCTGATACCCAATGACTGCCTGGACAAAAATGCGCCGCGTCGATCGCCCACTCTGCCCTCCGACGATCACGGACCGGGCCTTGGGATCCACACGGCCCTTCAGGTCTGCAAGTGCCTGGTCGAAGCTCATGGACCCATACCGCGCCGCCAGCCTCGACAGTCCGTCGGGCCTTTCTAAGTCAATGAGCTCCTGGCCGAAAAACCCCGTGAACAGCTTCTGGTATTCCTTCAGGGTCGGTATCGACCTGTCCGCCTCCGCAGGAAATGTGAACAGGAGACTCTCCGGAACCTCGACGAACCTGTGATCGTGGATCGCCGGCGCAAACAGCGACTGCTTCACCGCCGAGAGCGCGAACTCTCCAAACTCTGGAAGGCTGGAACTGGCGACCACGGGAGCCACCACGTCTCCATCCGCATTGACGTGGAAATCGACCACGGCGCTCCCCGGCCTCGTCGGGGGAAGCCCGCCCAGGTCCTTGGCGACGGGGTTGATGAATGCAACCGGCGACCGGTAACCGGTCCGCTGGGCGATGTACCGCAGTTGCTTCCACTTCTCCCCGGGCGCCCTGTCCGCGATCTCCGAGGTAAGGCACTCCCTCTTGCCGGAAAAAATGTGCGCCCAGTACTTCTCCCCCTCGAAAAAATCCGCCCGGTAGAAGGGAAGATGTTTCGTAAACTGGATGGAGACCCGCTTGCCCGCCTTCAGGTCGGGAAGCTCCACGGTCATGAACGTGTACGTTTCCGGGCTGCCGGATATCCACATGATGACAAAGTAACAGTTCGAAAGGTCGGTATCCGAGGTCAGGTGCCCGTCGATCTGAAGATTGATGGCGTACCCGAAACCGGGCTCGCGGATTTCAATGCCAAGTTCTTCCTCCTTGATGAACCCGTCGCAATAGGCGTCCGCCACATGCAGGAGCATGGGCGCGGTCGGATTCGGCACCGGCGCCAGCTTCCCGTCCACCTCGACCTCGGGGGTCACCCAACGCGACGCCCGGACCGGCAGCTGTAGCTTTCCGACCTGCACGAGCAGCACGTACTGGGCGGGCGCCGGGGAGGCGCCGAGCAGCGTCAGGAGGAGAACGCAGATGGCTCTCATTGGGGGCCGAAGCCGGCCGAGGACTTTCGCCCGGCTGGGCAGCGTGCGCAAGCCTGCTCAGTCACGGTCCACCCTGCGCCCGAACGATGGGCCCCAATTCCTTGGGGCCCTGAAAGGGGTCAGACTGACCACCGCCTACCGGTATTCCTCGCCCGTGGCTGCGTCGACGATCTTGAAGTGCTCGACGTGGTAGGCCGGGTCCGCGCGGAACGCCAGCTTGACCCCGAAGCTTTTCTCCATGCGCACAAGCAGCCCGGCGTCCTCGCTGCGGAGGCGCTCGAGGATGCTCGGGTGCACGAGGACGCGGATCGAGTACTCCTTGCCGTCCTTGCGGAGCTGGAGGCGGCGGACCACGGAGGAGAGCCGGCGCTGCAGTTCCACGGAGACCGTGGTGGCCGACTTCACGATCCCGCGGCCGCGGCAGTAGGGGCAGGGGGTGTAGAGGTTGGAGGAGAGGGACTCCTGCTGGCGCTGGCGGGTCATCTGCATGATGCCCAGCTGGGAGATCGGCAGGATGTGGTTCCGGGCCTTGTCGCTCGCCATCAGCTCGACCATCCGCTCGTAGACGGCGTTGCGGTGGCGCCGCTCCTTCATGTCGATGAAGT
>CAZGOX010000213.1:0-4787 GCA_964527955.1 uncultured Opitutaceae bacterium
CGGTCCGCCGGACAACGTCGCGCAGCTTGCGGGCCTCGGCCAGGTTGAAGGTCGCGGGCTTGTCGCACACCACGTTGAATCCGCTCTCCAGGAAAAGCTTGGCCGGCCCAAAGTGCTGGTGGTTCGGGGTGACGATGACGACGAAGTCGAGACGGTCCCCGGCGGGCCGGGACCGTTCTGCCCGCGCCATTTCGGCGTAGGTGCCGTAGACCCGGGCGGGGTCGAGGCCGAGCTCAGCCCCCGAGGCGCGTGAGCGCGCGGGAGTCGACGAAAAGGCCCCGGCCACGAGGCGGGCCCTCCCGTCCATGACGGCCGCGATGCGGTGGATTGCTCCTATGAAGGCGCCCTGCCCTCCGCCGACCATGCCAAAGCGCAATGTGCGTGAAAGGCTCATTTCTTCTTCTTTTCGAAGGCTGAATCGAAGGAACGGCTGCTGGCGGGAAAGTCCAGCCTCCGGACAAAGGCGGCGGCTTCCGTGGCCCCGTGGACGCGGTCCATGCGGATGTCCTCCCATTCGACGGAGAGGGGACCCGCGTAACCGACGTCGTTCAGCGCCACGATCACGTCCTCAAAGCGGACGTCGCCGCGACCGACCGAGCGGAACTCCCAGAACCGCCGGGCGTCCCCGAAGCTCGTGTGCCCGCCAAACACCCCCGCGGTGCCATCCCCGCGACCCCACCAGACCTCCTTCATGTGGGCGTGAAAAATCCGCGGGCCGAAAACCCGTATGAATTTAACATAGTCGACACCCTGGTAGCCGAGGTGCGACGGGTCGTAGTTGAAGCCGAACCTGCGGTGCCCCCGGACGGCGGCGATCGCGCGCTGCGCGGACGCGATGTCGAAGGCGATCTCGGTGGGATGAACCTCCAGGGCAAAATTCACATTATGCTTTTCAAACGCCTCCAGGATGGGCCCGAATCGCCGGGCGAAGTCCTGGAAGCCCCGCTCCCAGTAGTCCTGCGACGTGGGAGGGAAGGCGTAGATGGAATGCCAAATGGAGGAGCCCGTGAAGCCGTTCACAACGGCCGGGGCCCGGTTTTCCGGACGCCGCCCGGGCTCGGCGTCGAAGAAGGCGCGCGCCGCCCGGGCCGTCAGCGCGAGGCGCCTTGCGGCACGGCGGCGAACCCCCTCCGGGTCGCCGTCGCCCCAGACCGACGGGGGCAGGATCGCCTTGTGCCGCTCGTCGATCAGGTCGCAGACGGCCTGCCCGACAAGATGGTTGGACACGGCCCAGCAGCCCAGGCCGTGGTCCCGGAGGAGCTCCCACTTGTCCTTCAGGTACCGCTTTGATGCGGCAGCCTCCTCGACATCGAAGTGGTCGCCCCAGCACGCGAGTTCCACGCCCTCATAGCCCATCTTGGCTGCGAGCGGCGCCAATTGCTCAAGGGAAAGGTCGGCCCATTGGCCGGTGAATAGCGTTACATGGCGCGGCATGGGGAGTTGGTTTTGTATTGGGATTCGAAGGCGCGGATTGCTCACTTCAGGCGGACTTCACGACCCGACGCGGCCGAGACGTAAACTGCGTCCAGTATCCTTTGGACGGCGAGAGACTCCAACGGTTTCACGTGGGCCTTGGCCTTGCCGAGAAGGACATCGATGAAGTGCACCATCCTATTGGGATTCACAAGGTTGGGCAATGGCGCCACAAGCTCGGTCAGATACCCCAGCTTGCCGCTCCTGAAGATCTGGAGGGGCGGCAGGAGGAGTCCGGCCTCAGTCCCGAAGAGCTGGGTCCCCTGAAAGTCCGGCTGCGCCTGGTGGGCCGCCCATGAGGCCTCGAGGAGAACCGTCCTCCCGCTCTTCAGCTTGATGAGCGCGACCGCAAGGTCATCGACATCGAAAGGCTTCTTTGGGTCGATTTCACCCTTCCCCCAGCTGCCGTTTCCCAGCCCCCGGCTCCCCAGCATCGAGTAGGTCTGGCCGCTGACGGCGGCCGCCTCGAATTCGCCGAGCAGGTAGAGCACCCGGTCCAGCGCGTGCACGCCGATGTCATAGAGGCACCCTCCCCCGGCAAACTTCTTCTGGGTGAACCAGGACCCGATCCTCGGGATTCCCGAGCGCCGGTTCCATGCGGTCTTTGCGTGGTAGACGTCCCCGAGCACCCCCTGCACGACCAGCTGCCTTGCGGTCTGGACCTCGGGGGAAAACCGCATGCTCTGGCCTATCATCAGCAGGACCTTGCGTCTGGAGGCCTCGGCCACCAGCCGCGCGGCGTCGCGTGCGTTGGTCGTCATCGGCTTGTCCAGCATCACATGCTTGCCCGCGCGAAGCGCATCGAGGGCGACCGGCGCGTGCAGGTAGTTGGGGACTGCAATCGAGATGACGTCGATGTCCGGCCGCGAAAGGAGGGTCCGGTAATCGCTGACAACGTCGGTGATGCCAAACTTGCCGGCGGCCTCGCGCGCCCGCTCGAGCGAGACGTCGGCGACCGCAACCACCTTTGCCGACGGATGAAGATTGAACGAGGCAATGTGGTCGAGGCCGATGGCGCCCGCGCCGACCACGGCCACGGAATAATGGGATTTTCTGGACATGGGAGGGAGAGCCCCTGGGCCTTGGCTCAGGCCTTGCCCCACTTCTTCAACTGCTCGAAGCAGAGGGCGACGGATTTGATCGGGGCATGGTTGTAGGTCTCCTGCTCGACCACGTACCACTCGACGACGCCGACCGATTCCGCCGCGGAAAACACCTCGCCAAAGTCCACGGGCCCGAGGCCGAGTTCCTTTTCATCCTTCAGGTGCAGGATGGCGATCCTGGCGCCCTGCTCGCGGATGAACCTCGCGGGGGAATAGCCTGCAAACTGCGCCCAGTACACGTCCAGCTCGGCCAGCAGGTTGCGGGGTTCGGCTGCGGCGAGCAGCCAATCCATGGCCGGGCGGCCCTCGAGCAGCTTGAACTCTGCGCCGTGGTTGTGGAAGCTGAAGCGCAGTCCGGCAGCCCGCAGGCGGGCGCCCACGGCGCCGAGTTCCGCTCCGATTCGCTCCATCGCCTGCCTGGAGGTGTACTCGTCGGCGGGCCACGAAGGGCAGATGACGTCCTTCGCGCCCACGATCCCGGCGTCCTCCACGACCTTGTCGAACTGCTCCCTGAGCGCCTTGATCCCGACGTGCATGCCGGAGACCTTGAGTCCCGAAGCATCGAGCGCGGCCCTGGCTCCCTTCGGGTCAAGGTTGCCGTAGCCGGCAAGCTCCACGGCGGAGTACCCGATCGCGGCGACCTGGGCGACGGCGCCGGCGAAGTCGGCCTTGGTCAGGTCGCGGATGGAATAGAGCTGCAGGGATACGGGGACTTTGGGCATGGGGGTTGGTGATAAGGGAATATGCGAGCGCTGGGAGTCGAACCCAGATCAGAAGCTTCGGAGGCTCCTACACTATCCATTGTGCTACGCCCGCGAAAGCGAGGGTTCGATGAAAGCAATCCGTTGGGCGGCAGGTCAAGACATCACGTCACTTGGCTACTGCGTGCCCGTCACTTGAGCTGGTGGCCCCGCTTCACCGGAGAGGCCCCTTTCTCGTTCAGAAGATCCAGGACCCCGGCCAGCCGCCGCCGCCGCTCGTCCCTTTGTGCGAACATCTCGAGCTGCGCCGGCTGGTCCTCCACTCCCGAGAGGCGGACGCTCACCAGCCTCAGGGGCCGGCGCGTTGCCCAGCAGGCCCGAAGGAGAGGCGCAACCAGCGGGTAAAACGGGGCCTCCAGGTCGGTCGCCGAATCGAGGCTGCGCCCGTGGGACGCCTGGGTAAAGTCGGGGTAGCGCACCTTGATGGTGAGGGTGCGCACCCGCTTTCCGTCGCGCCGCACCTTCGGCATCAGCTCGTCGAGCATGCCCTTGGCCACCCGCTCGACCACGCCGAAGTCCCCGACATCCGCCCCGAAGGTCTCCTGCTGCGAGTAGCTCTTGGCGTCCTCCTCCATCGTTTCCACCGGCCGGTCGTCCTCTCCCCTTGCGCGCGCCTGCACACCCCGCCAGTCGCCCCCAAACAGCGGGTGCAGCAGGGCCTCGCCGGCCGCCTGCAGGTCCCGCACGCTGTGCAGGCCATGCTCGTTCAGGACGGCCTCGGTCTTGGCGCCAATTCCCGGGAGAACGCCGATTGGGAGCGGAGCCAGGAAGGCCTCCTCGCCTCCCGGGGGCACGACCACGAACGCCCGGGGTTTTCTTAGCTTGGAGGCGATCTGGGCGACCAGCTTGTTGGACGCTATGCCCATGGAAACCGAGATCTGGAGCTCGTCCAGGATGCGCCGCTGCAGGCCACGAACGGCCGCCTCCACTTCCTGCAAGCCGCCAAATCCGCACGGGGAGAGATCGAGATACCCCTCGTCGATCGAGTTTCGCTGCAGCACCGGGGTCAGGGTTTCGCAGAGGTCGAACATCTGCCTGGAGACCCTGCCGTAGAGACCCATCGTGTGGGGGACGAGGACAAGGTCAGGGCACACCTTCAACGCCCGCGACGTCGGCATGGGGGTGAAGACACCGCACGCCCGCGCCTCGTAACTCGCCGAGGAGATGATTCCCCTCTCCCGTCCCCCTACGGCGACCTTCTTCCCCCGGAGGGACGGGTTCAGCGCCTGTTCGCACGAAACAAAGAAGGCATCGGCGTCGAGGTGTACGATGTTCGGGAGCATGGATGGAGTTCCGGGCCTAGCAGGCAACTGGCTTGCCTAGCGCCGCGCAAACCAGCAGACTCAGCCTTTATGGCCGTGCCAAACCCTGACCCTGTCGCCGCAGCGCCCAGCGATTTCATCCGCGATATTGTGGCGAAGGACGTCGCAGACAAGCGCTACCCGGAGAT
>CAZGOX010000214.1:0-3192 GCA_964527955.1 uncultured Opitutaceae bacterium
GCCCCAGCTGTCCGGCGGCGACCAGATCCTGGCCATCCCCACGCTTGTGCGCAAGCTGCCCCAGCCGGTGCGCAAGATCATCGGCGACCTGTCTGACACAGAGCGCGTGCTCGTCGGCCTGGACCTGCGGGCCGCCTTCTAACCGGGGGGCCATCCGCTGAAGAAAACCAAACCCAGTCGCATCGCCGTGGCCTTGGAAAGGGCACGGGCCATCCAGGGCCAAGGGACGTACCTCCTCCGGTTGTACGTTGCAGGCGCCACGGACCGGTCGCGGGCAGCCGTGCTGCGCGCCCAAAAACTGTGCAGGGGGGAATTCGGCGAGAACTTCACGCTGGAGGTGATCGACGTCTACCAGCAGCCCATCCTGGCGCGCGACGGCCAGATCGTGGCGACTCCGACCCTGGTCCGGGAGTTCCCCAGGCCCGTGCGAAGGCTCATCGGGGATCTGACCAACGCCTCCGGCCTCTTCGTCGGTTTGGACCTGGGCTCCAAGGGCGGGCCTGCCGCTTGAACGTCCCATGCGGCGACTTTTCTCCAGGCTCCTCTTGAAGAGGAATCCCAAAGGGCTCCGCCAACGCCTCGACGAGGCGGAGGAGACCATCCGGGCCATCCGCAACGGGAAAGTGGACGCGGTCGTCGTGGCCGGGAGGCACGGGGCGCGGGTGTTTACGCTCGAGGGCGCCGGGCTGGCCTATCGCAAGCTGATCGAGTCGATGAATGAAGGGGCGCTGACGCTGACAACGAATGGGACGATCCTGTATGCGAACCACTGCTTTGCCAGGATGGTCGGATGCCAGCTGGAAAAAGTGGTAGGCAGCCCGTTCCCGCGCTTTCTTCGGGCCGGGGACAGGGTGACCCTCCGATCGATCCTGAAGCGGGCAGGAACCCAGGGAGGGAAACTCCAGATCGTCCTGAAGTCCCATGGGCATCCGCCGATGCCGGCGCAAATCTCCGTCCACGCGCTCGGCAAGGGCGACTCGGGCCGGGCGACGGTCAGCATGGTCGTGACCGATGTGACCGAGGCCCGCCGGGTCGAGGAGCTGTTGCGGGCCCTGACCCATCGCCTCGTGCGGGCGCAGGAACTCGAGCGCAGCCGGGTGGCCCTCGAATTGCACGACAACATCACCCAGCTTCTCTGCGCCGCCGTCTTCTGCAGCCAGACCCTTGCGGACCGCCTGCGGCCGAGCCACGGTGCGCTTAAGGGCGAGGCCGTGAGGCTTCGCGACATGCTCGGGGAAATCGCCGATGAGATTCAGCGCATATCGCACGACCTCGGTCCCAGCGTGCTGGACAACCTGGGCCTGGTCGCGGTCCTGCGCGAGAAGACCGCGGAATTCGCCCGGCGCACGGGCCTGAAGGTGACGCTGGCCGGGGTGCAGCCGATTGAGCGCCTGCCCGCGGACATCGAGCTCGCTCTTTTCCGGATCCTGCAGGAGGCGCTTGGAAACGTGGAGAAGCACGCGTGCGCAGGCAGGGTCTCGGTGATCCTGCGGAGAGACGGCAACGTCGTGCGATTGGCGATCCATGACGACGGGATCGGATGCGGCATGGGCCGCCATGCGGGCGCGGGGGAGGGAAGGGGAGGCCTTGGCCTGGCCAGCATGCGCGAACGGGCGGGCATCGTCGGCGGCAGCTTCCGGATGACCTCGTCCCGCCGCTCGGGCACGGTGGTCGAGGTGCAGGTTCCGGCGCCCGAGACCGCATTGGCAGCCGGGTAGCCGGCGGAACGGGGCGCTCCGGTTGGGGTTATACCCCATACCGCCCCGACGGATTTGCGGGTATCGTCCTCAAGCCATGAATCTCAAAATCGCACTCCTTACCGGCGCAGTCCTCCTCGGCGCCTCGCTGACGGCCCGGGCACAAAACGAACACTCCTCCGCGCGCCTCGGCCGGGAGAAGGGTGTCTACAACATGGGAGACATCGAGATCCAGACCTTCCAGGGGGAAAAACTCGGGCGGATCAAGGACCTGGGCGTCGATCTCGTCAATGGGCGGATTGTGGAGGTGCTCGTGGCCTGCGACAGCTCGCTCGGGGTCGGCGACAAGATCGTGGCCGTTCCGCCGCTTGCCCTCCTGCCTGACAGGCTCAACGAGATCTACCGGATCAACGTGAGCGCCGATCTATTCAGGAGCGCCGCCGCGATCGACCTCTCCCGCTGGACCGACTTTGGGCGCAGCGACCGCATTGCCGCGGTGTACCGGCTCTTCGGGCAGGAACCCTACTTCCTCGAGGAAAATGCCACGGCGAGTGTGACGGCCGCGCGGCCCAAGGTGCCGCTCGGATACGTCGAGCGCACGAGCAATCTCCTGGACATGCAGGTCGGGAACTTCCGCAACGAGAAGCTGGGGAAGGTCTCCTCGCTCAACCTCGACATCCCGAAGGGACGCATTCGCAGCGTGATCATCCTTGCCCCGGGCAACTTCAAGACGGAGAGCATCGTCCCGGCGATGGCGCTCAGCTTCAACTCGGTGAGGGACGCGCTCCTGCTCGATGACAGCAAGGTCCAGTATGCGAACGAGCCGCACTACGTCTTCACCGAGGCGCAGTACGGCAATGAGGCCTATTCCAGGGAGGAGTCCTACAAGGGCCCGCGCACGTCCCTTCCCCTGCAGCAGGGCACCAGCTACCGCGACGTGGACAAGACCCACCAGATCTACGACCGGATTCGCGAGGCCAAGATCGCCAGCGACGACGTGGAGGTCGGCACCTTCGACAGCCGGATCACGCTGCGCGGCTGGGTCGACACCGCCGAGGACAAGAGACTCATCTTCCAAATCGCGGTCGCGGCATCCCGGGTCGAGCTGGTGGACAACCAGCTCCTCGTCGGCAGACCCAGCGCGTCCAACTAGCTACTCGTTTCACCCCATGGCGGCACCGCCTGCAAACGGGTAGGTTCGCCCCCGTCCGATCGACGAAACAGAAGTCGCGCCATGCGCGCACGGCAATTCACGAGGATCCAATCTATGAAGCTCACTACACTGGCAGTTCTTTCCCTGGCGGCAATCGGTAGCACCCAGCTCTTGGGGCAGACCAGCACCATTTCGACCGTCGTCATCGGCACGGCAGCCACCGCGGGTGGCACCGCAAACGGTGTCGCGACGGTCACGCAGAGGATTGGGACCGTGGGGAACGTGCAGGGCAGCGTCGGGGACAACCTCGCCGGGATCCAATACGTGGCCGGCCTGATCCCC
>CAZGOX010000214.1:3292-4773 GCA_964527955.1 uncultured Opitutaceae bacterium
ACCGACTATTTTGCCGAGATTGTGCCCGGCACCGGCACGTCGTCGGCTGTGTTCGACCTGAAGCCGATGTCCTGGCAGGCGGTTGGCGGCGCGGCGGGCGGACCGGCGGACACCGGTCTCACGGGATACTTCGCGATTTCGTGGGCGACCGGAATCCTGTCCCTGGGCTCACCCTACCTGGACCAGAGCATCTACTATCTCAGGACCGACACCAGCTCCCACGTCCAGTTTGGCGTGGTGCATCCGATGTTGACCACCGGATCCCAGGACACCCTTGATCTGACCACGGCGGTCGGAAGCTTCGGCGTGGGCAACTACACGACCCTGGCCTTTTCGCCGACGGCCGTCGGAAACTACGGGGCGAACAAATTCTATTACCTGCGCCAGGACACCGGTCCGGGCGGCACGGGCAACACGATCCTGGGGACCTTGAATCCCGACATCATCACCGCCGGCGCCAGGACCATATCGGATATCGCCAACCTCGGTGGCGTCTTCAAGACGCTTGTCTTCGCTCCCGACGCCACCGGTCCCTCCGGGGCCTGGGGCACCGGCCAGTTTTTCGTGTCCGGCACCCTCGCGGCAGGCGCCCAGTCCGTCAGCTTCGCGGCCATTCCCAACCACAATGTGGGCGATGTGTTCACGGTGACCCCGACCGCGAGTTCCGGCTTGGACATTGATCTCACCGTGGTGAGCGGTCCCGCCACAGTCCAGACGACCGGCGTTTCCGGAGCCACGCCGCTGTCGCTCCGCGTATTCACCGTGACGACCACCGGCCCCGGCATCGTCAAGCTTCAGGCGCGCCAGGCCGGCCAGGCCCTTCCCCTCCCACTCTACACGGCGAACTTCCTGCAGCAGAGTTTTGATGTGCTCGGACTGCCGACCATCAACAGCCCGACGGCCGCCGCCGGTACCGTCAGTTCGGCCTTCACGTACGACATCACGTCGACGGGGTCGCCCACGAGCTACGCCGCCGCCGGCCTTCCGACAGGACTGTCCCTCAACACGTCCACCGGTGCCATCACCGGCACCCCGGTGGCACCCGGTGTCGCGACGGTCACCCTCACCTCGACCAACCCCACGGGCACAAGCAGCCCCGTGACCCTGACGATCACCGTCGCCGCGGCCGCGGTTCCGCCCATCATCAGCAGCGCGACGGCAGCGGCCGGGACCGCGGGAACGGTCTTTGCAACCTATACGATCCTGGCCACCGGGTCTCCCACGAGCTATGCGGCCACCGGCCTGCCGGTCGGCCTGGCGCTCAACACCGTAACGGGAGCGATCACGGGAACGCCGGTTTCCGAGGGCGTCTCGACCGTGACCCTTACCGCGACGAATGTCGCGGGCACCAGCAGCCCGGTGACCCTGACGATCACCGTCGCGGCGGCAGCGGCAGTTCCCACGATCACGAGCGCGACCACGGCGGCCGGCACCGTCGGCACGACCTTTGTGACGTACACCATCGTGGCCACCGGCACGCC
>CAZGOX010000215.1:0-4770 GCA_964527955.1 uncultured Opitutaceae bacterium
GGCGTGAGTTCGCCACAAACGCGGGCCCGGCGGGTCGTAATCGATCTGCGGCCGACCGCTCCCAGACAACTACCGATCCTCAATCGGACAGACCCCGCTTTCTCGTCCGGTCGCCACGCACCAAGCCCGCCGGACCCGGGCGAACAACCGCCTCTCACTACAGGCAGCCCACACCCTTTTCGCCCGCACAGAGCCCGGAGTTTGCTGAAGACCCTAACGCCATAGACCAAAACTCTGCGCACCGATCTGATTCCTGTACAGGTAAACCCGAGAGCTGAAGGGCCCGGCTCCGCGTTGCTACGCCGCGGCACCCTTTCGCATCGCGAAAGGATGGTAGGGCGAAGTCGTTCCGACGAGCCGCCTTGACTCCGTATGAATGGAGGGATTGCTCGCCCCGCAATCGCTTACGCCTAAGATTCACCATTTACGAAGCCGCCATTTGGGGTTGTAATCCAGGTCCCCGGACGGACCGCACGTGAACCCCCGCGCTGAAGTCTATCACAGCTACCCCTGGACTACCCCGTTCTTGGAGAATCTGGTTTGGTTCGCGGTATTTGGACTGGGTGGGTTTCTGTTCTGGCAGTTCAGCGTTTGGGCCGCGGCGGGGTATGTGGCGTACTCTGTCAACTGCATGTATGTGCTGATGCCGATGCTGGTCTGCACCCACTGTTCCTACTACGGCAGGACATGCCACTCGGGGCAGGGGAGGATCGCCGGGTTTCTGTTTTCCCGGGCTGAGCCAGCTCCGTTTGCGCAGAGTTTCAAGTATGCCCGGCTCGCGGCGCCTGTCTTCCTGGCGCCGCTGGTTGCGGGCGTGATCCTCAGCGCCCTACACTTCACGTGGGCTCGCGTCGGATTGACCATCGGCTTTGGAGCGCTCGCCCTTGGGGCGACCAGGGCGATTACCTGTGGCCTGGGTTGCCCGCATTGCGGGCAGAGATCGGTGTGCCCGGCGTTTCAGAAGGCGGGCGCCGCAAGCGTTTCAAGCTCAAATCCCAACATCGTCTAGGTGTGTGCCGCAGTATGTGCAAAATGCCGAGGTCGAGCATGTAGTCGGAACCGAGCGAAGACGGCATGCATCCTAGAGCACAATGGACTCCGTGCGGGCGGGGAGGGGATGGAGCTGCCTGCGATGAGAGGCGGTTGTTCGCCCCGGGACCGGCGGGCCTCAGGCGTGGCGACCGGACGAGAAAGCGGCGCCAGTCCGATTCCGGCGCTGGGGTTGTCGTGGAGCGATCGGCCGCGGATTGATGTGGACCCGCCGGGACCGCGCCTTGGGGCGAACTCACGCCTCGAATGCAGGCAGCGACAGACCCGAAAGCCCGCCGAGACTTGGCGCGAGCAAGCTCGCTGACCTACGATCAATCCGACGCCGCCCGTGCTTGCCAAGGGGGGCCCATATGGCGAGAAGAGATTGTTCGTCAGGGGTACCTTTTCCATTTGCGCGACGGCAAGGCGCCTCCACAACTTATCGGCTTCATGTATCTTCGGGCGTTAAAACTCCAGGGCTTCAAGTCCTTTGCCGACGCGACCACGCTCCAGTTCGAACCCGGTGTCACCGCGGTTGTCGGCCCCAACGGGTGCGGGAAGTCCAACATCGCTGATGCCATTCGGTGGGCGCTGGGCGAACAGAGCCCCAAGGCCCTGCGCGGCGGAAAGATGCAGGATGTCATCTTCGAGGGAGCCGAGACCCGGAGGGCGGCGCAGCTCTGCGAGGTTTCCCTTCTGCTGACCGATTGTGAGAAGCAGCTTGGCGCCGAATTCCATGAGATTGAGATCATGCGCCGCGGCTACCGCGACGGGCAGGGAGAGTATTTCTTCAACGGCCAGCCCTGCCGCTTGAAGGACATACACAAGCTATTCATGGACACAGGGATAGGACGGACGAGCTACTCGATCATGGCCCAGGGCCAGATCGATCAGATCCTGTCGTCCAAGCCCGAGGAACGCCGCATGGTCTTTGAGGAGGCGGCGGGCATCACCAAGTACAAGAGCCAGCGGCGTGAGGCCCTCCACAAGCTCGAGCTCACCGACTTGAACCTGGCGCGCGTGTTTGACGTGGTCGGAGAGGTGGGACGCCAGATAGGCAGCCTCCGGCGGCAGGCATCGAAGGCCATGCGCTACAAGCGCCTCTCCCACCGCCTGAGGCACCTGAGCCTCGCCTGGAGCGGGTTCCAGCATGGGAAGATCACGGCGGCGCTGGCGGAGCTGGAGGCGAAGGTCGCCGAGTTGCGGGCGGCCGCGGCGACACGCCGGGCGGCCCTGGAAGAGAGGCAGTCCGGCCTCGACGAACGCAAGCAGCACCGAAGCAACTTGAATCAGCGCGTCCAGGCCGCGCAGGAGTCCGTCTACGATCTTCGCTCGCAGAAGGAGCAGGCCGAGAGCGCTGGCGCCTTGGCGCAGGCAAAGCGCGCGGGCCTTGAGGACCGGCTTGCTGCGGCCAGGTCCGGGCTCACCGAGATCGAGATGCAGCTTCGCGAGGTGGCCGTGCAGGCCGACACCGGGGCGCAGGACAAGCAGATGCAGCTCAATTTGCTCGGCAGCTCCGACGCGGTGTTCCAGCAGAGGAACCGCGAGCTCGCGATCAGCGAGGGGGCCCTCAGCCAGCTCGAGCGCGATCTCCAGCAGGCGAAGTTCGAAATGCTCCAGTTCGAGAGCACGATCGCACGACTCCGAAGCGACAACCTCGCGCATGAGGTCGAGGGCAGGACGACGGCCCACCGTCACGATGCGTTGGCGCAGGAGCTCGGCGAGGCGCGGAAGCAGCACGAGGCTCTCGCAGCCTCGATCGTGCACATCGCCGCCGCAGTGGAGAAGGCGCTTTCCGAGCAGCTGCGGGCGCAGGGTGAGGCTGCGGCTTCCCAGGAGGCCCTGCTTCTTCTCACCCGGGACTTCAAGGAGGCGCAGCGCGCCCTCCAGGACACCGACCGCCAGCTGGCCCAGCGCGGGGCCCGGCTTCGCCTGCTGCAGCAACTGCAGGAGCGGTGGGAAGGATTTGGGGAGGGAGCCAAGGCTGTGCTGCAGGGTCGTCTCGACTCCTCGCTCGCCGGGGCCAAGGCCGTGGCCGTGGCCCAGGGCCTCAAGGTGAAGTCGGAATTTGGCGCCGCCATTGCGGCCCTGCTCGGGTCAGCCGCCGAGGCCATTGGCGTGAGCGATGCCTCGGTCGCCCGGCGGATCCTTGATCGGCTTCAGCAGGACCGCATCGGCCCCGTCATCCTGAGGATCGAGGAGATTGCGAGATCCGGCGGAAACGCGACGGACCTGCCGCCGGGGTTGTTCCCTGCATCGCAGGCCCTGGACTCCGGCGAGGAAGACCATCCGGCCGCAGCCCTGCTATCCGCGTGCTTCATCGCGGACGACCTGGACTCCTTCCTGGCTTTCTGGAAGGCCAATCCTGGCTTCTCCTTCCTCGCCATTGCCACGCGGCAGGGAGAGGTAGTCGACCGGCGGGGCCTGGTTTTTGGAGGGTACCACGGGGCGTCGGCGTCCACCGGCGGCATTGTCCAGCGCGAGATCGACCTGCGGGAGACCGCAAAGGCGCTAGCCGAGGACCAGAGGAAACTTGAGGAGCAGAAGGCCGCCGTGGACGCGCTGGGAGCCCGGCTTGGATCAGCCGAGCGGGATGTCGAGACCCGGCGCGCGGCGGTGCTCGCGGCGACCCAGGGGGCGGCCGGCCCACAGGCGGAGGAGCGGGAGGCCCGGAAGGCGCTCGATGAGGCCGCAGGCCGCCTGCGCAGCATGGAACGCGAACTGGCGGAGCTCGAAAAGGCGCGGGATGAGGCGCAGGCGCGGTGGGCGAAGGCGCAAGCTACGTTGGCCGGAGCGGAAGAGTCCGTCGCCGCACAGCGGGACAGGATTGCGTCCATCGAGGGGAACCTCGCCTCGACGCGGGCGGACCGGGATGCAAAGCGCGATTCGCTGGCCCACGCACGGCTTGAGCTTGCCGAGCGGCGCCAAAAGGTCGAGGTGCTGGACCGCGGTCTCGACGAAATGGACAAGCGCCGGCGTCAGCTTGGCGAACTGCTTGAGCAGCGGCAGCAGGAGATCGAGAACTGGGCCGACCAGGTGACAGAGCTGGAGGGCGCCAGCGCGGCGGAGCGGGCCCGCGCCACGCAGCTCTCGGACACGTTGGTGGTGGCGCAGGAGCAGGTTGAGAAGATCCGCGGTGAACTTGTCGCGGTTGAAGCGGAGATCGGCTCCATCGACGCGGCCCAGGCTGAATTGCGAGGGGAGTCCGAAAAGGCGCACGAAGTGTTGGGCGCCCACGAGGTCAAGCTCGCGGAGGACCGGCAGCGCGCCCAATTCATGGCCGACGAGGTGAAGAGGGAATTTGCGGCGGACGTTGCCACCCTCGACTGGAAAGCATTGCTCTGGCATGCGGGAGATGAGCCCGCGGGCCTGCAGACCCTGGATCTCGAGGAGGAGGGAGAGGAGCCGAAGCCCCGAAAGCCCAAGGCCAAGGGCGAGCCCACGGCCGCCGACCTGGCGGCGCTCGACGCCACAAATTGGGATGAGATCAAGGAGGAGACGGACGCCCTGCGCCAGCGCCTCGCCAGCATGGGGGCCGTGAACCTGGTCGCCATCGAGGAGTACGCCGAGCTCAAGCAGAGGCACGACTTCCTGCAAAAGCAGAGCGGGGACCTTGTCAGCGCAAAGGCGGAGCTCCTGAAGGCGATCGAGGAGATCAACCGCACCTCGCAGCAGCAGTTTGAGGTGACGTTTGAGCAGATCAGGAAGAACTTCTCCTACACCTTTGAGATCCTGTTCGGG
>CAZGOX010000216.1:0-1649 GCA_964527955.1 uncultured Opitutaceae bacterium
CCGTTTCCCCAAGCGACCATGGCAGCAACGTAGGATGCGGGGGCGAGCTGCGCCGCATTGTGGCCGGAAAGTTCATGCCACACCCGATCGGCCTCCGCCATGTCCCCGGCCTTCACAAGGCTGCTTGCATAGTAGATCGCAAAGGGAAACCCGGTGAGATTCTCCTGCAGGGAGTTTTGATAGAGCAGGAAAGCGAGGTCTGTCCAACCCTTGGACGCCGCCATGCTCGCCAGCTGGGCCAGCGCGGCCGGGTCCTTGCGGAATTCCGCCAGAAACCGGATGCACTGGGCCGTCCAAACCAGGTTGTCCCGCCCCTTGCGCGAGCCAAACGCCTCAAGCACGCGCAGTTGAGAGTTGGCCAGCTTCGGAAACCCCCTGAGAAACTGCAACGCCGCTTCGCGCGCCTCGTCGGCCCGTCCCATGCGAAGCAGCGTTTCCACATAGGCGTCCTGGATGTTGGGGCCATTGGGCTCTCGCCCCCTTGCCGACTTGAGCCGGTTGAGCGCGAGGTCCTTGAAGCCGAGTTCCCAGTCAATCTGCGATAGGAGAGGCGCCGCGGCTGGAATCTCGGTCAACCCGGGATAGCGCTTCGCTACGGCCTCGGCTGCGGCGGCGCCGGAGATCTCGAGCACCGCCCTGACCTCGGCAAGCTGAAAGGCCCCGGCGGTGCCGTCGAGAAGCCGCACACCTCGCGATGGAAAGTCCTGGCGCAAGACCTTGAGGAGGTCCTCGAACTGCCCCGTATCGAGACAGGTCTGGACTACCGCGCCTTGAAGGCGGGGATCGCTTGCATTGACCTCAATCCCCGTCCGGAGCACCCGCACCGACTCTTGGAAGCGACCCGCCTGGCGCCAGCAGTCAGCCAGGAAAAGCCGGGCATCCAGGTTTCTCGGATCCTCGGCCACGGCCGATCGCGCCGAGAGGATGGCCGGGCCATACTCCTTTTTTTCCCACAGCCGTTTCGCATCGGCAAAATGAAAGGACGCGAGGGCGGACTCGACCCGCGGAAATCTCCAGGGCATGGCGATATCGGACCAGTGCACTCCGGGAACGCCTCGTTCGACGGTGTAATAACCCCAGAGCAGCGTAACGCACGAGAAGTAGGCGACCAGGACAAGGGTCGCGGCAACGGCCAGGATTCGGCGCCAGAAGAGTACCAAGCGACGCCCCCCGGGGCCCTCAATCGCCACATACTTTCCCCACCACCTTGCCTTCGGCAGGCCCTTCAGCGGGGATGTGGACCGGCGGAGTCCGTCTGAGCTCATGCCATGTGATTTCAGGCCCGGGGTGGGCGGCGCAAGCTTTTACGGCGCCGCCAGACGCTCCGCCATCTCCATGAAGCCAAAACTCCGGAATATGTCCTCAATCATCCGCCTCCTGTGCCGGTCGGCGTTTGTTTGTCCGCGGATCTGGTCAAGGATCGGTTCCGCGTCCGACCGGCGACCGTTGCCCCATTCCACCATGGCCGTGACATACGATGCCGACGCAAGCTGCGCCGCATTATGAACCGAGAGATCATGCCACACCTCATCGGCTGTCGCCATGTCTCCGGCCTTCAGGAGGCTGCTCGCATAGTAGATGGCGAAGGGAAACCCGGCGAGATTCCGCTGCAGCGAGTCCTGATAAAGGACAAAGGCCAGGTCGGTCCA
>CAZGOX010000216.1:1749-4735 GCA_964527955.1 uncultured Opitutaceae bacterium
GCAATGGCCTCCGCTGCTGCGGCGCCGGACACTTCAAAGACAGCCCTCACCTCGGCGAGCTTGAACTTCAGCTCAGGACCGTCGAGGAGCCGTGCTCCGTGGGAAGGAAAGTCCTCCCTCAGGGACTTGAGCAGGTCCTGATACTGGCCGGCGTCGAGGCAAGTTTGGACAACCGCCCCTTGCAGACGGGGCTCTCCGGCGTCGAATTCGATGCCGTTGCGTAGCACCCTGACCGCCTCCTGGTTACGGCCCGCCTGTCGCCAGCAGTTGGCGAGAAACAGCCTTGCTTCGAGATTGCGTGGATCTTCCGCAACGGCCGACCGGGCGGATAGGATGGCCTGCCCGTACTCTCCCTTCTCCCAAAGGAGTCTGGCTCCCCTGTAGTGGAATATGGCAAGCGCCGACTCGACCCTCGAGAACCGGCCGGGAACGACGACGTCGATCCAATGCACGCCCGGCACACTGCGGCTGAAGGAATAGTACCCCCACAACAGCGTTGCACAGGACAGGTAACCGACAAAGCCGAGCGAGCCAAGAACTGCAAGGATGCGGCGCCAATGAACCACAAATCGCCGTCCGCCCGGGCTGTTGTCCGCCACGTACTCGCCCCACCATCTTGGCCGGGGCAGGTCCCTGATGGAAGTGGAAGTCCGGGGCCTTTTGGCGCTCATGGCCGGCTCCCAGCAGACGCGCCCTTTGCGGCGGCTCCCGCCTTTTCGTGCGCTTGGAGCACGGCCAGACCGCCCATGAAATCCATGTACCCCAGGTTTGGATTTGCCGGGTAGGCAAAGAACCTGTCTAGCAGGCCGGGGTCGAGGCTCACATCGGTGACTCGCGTTGTCGAGTGAAGCACGCCTTCCTCCCACTGTTCCTGCTCAAAGGCAACGTTGATGTTCCCCACTTTTCGGTAGTCGCCGAACCTGGTTTCCAACTGCGACCCATCCTTGCGCGTCTTTGCCAGCGACCTCTCGTTGTAGTTCGCTGGATCGATTGTCTCGACCCATGTCGTTCCGTCCTTTTCCGATATCCGGAGCCGCAGGGGCGCCTCGCCGGGTTTGCTCTCAAGCCGCGCCGATGCGCCGCGTTCAGCCATGCCGACAATGGGGTCGTCGAATCGGGATGACTCCGCCAATGATTCGGCCGCCCGGCCTGTGATCCTCGTGGCCGGTTTGGCCATAGGCTGACGCCAGCCGGTGTTCCCGTCGTAACCTATGATACCAACAACGAGTCCGTTTTCCACCACATGGATCCGCAGCCTGTTGGGACGTTTCTTGAAGATGACCAAGTCTCTTTTCACGCCTCCCTCATCCACAGAACCGCGGAAGCAAATGGCCTCCACTCTCTCCGTAACCAGCCCGAAGTTGGCCTTTTCGAACGCATCCACGATTGCCGGCACAGCCGCCACGGCGGGGTCGGTCACGACCTGGGTCTTCGCGACTTGGCGGTCCGCCGCGAAAACAGTCACCCGCGATTGGAGCTCGTCGTCGGAAATCCGCCCAGAAAGCAGACTCTCCCGGGTGGTTTCACTGAGGTCGCCCAGGCTCCGGATAAACCGGTCGGCGAGGTCCTGCCGTTCCTTGCCGGTCTGAGCTATTGCGGGGTTTCGTTTCAACAGGTCAATGACCCGCGCCCTGAGGGAGGCTGGCGCCGTAGCGGCGCGCATGCCGAAAAGCCCGGGATTCTCGCCCAGGAATATGTCGATCCGGGACGCCAAGTCGTCCTGGTCCATGTGACCCGACGCAAATCTCTCGGCGGCCATCGAAGACATCTGCCGGAGGTGAGCCAAAAAATCCCGCGCCGCCTTGTCGACCGCGTCCTTGGGTTCGTCGGGGAGCCTCTTTTGCAGCAACTGAGAAATCTCCTGGCGCTGAATATCTTCCGATGCGGCGGCGTCCACGGCGGCAGGCGTCGCCGAAACAACCGGAATGGCGGCGTCCTGGTCCCTTTCGACCCGGCGGTCCGCCACAAATACATCCACGCGCGACTGCAGTTCGTCGTCCTCCATGCTGCCGCTCTCAAAACGCTCAACCGCCATGGACGATGTTTGGCGCAGGTGATCGAGGAATTCGCCCGCAGTCTTTTCGACGGCGTCCTGGGTCGCATCGGGAAGCCTCTTCCGCAGCAACTGCACGAGCCTGGAATGCTGCGTCTTGCCGGTTGCGGCAACCGGCGAGCCCGGGGGCGTTTGGTCAGCGCGGAGTGCGGGTCCGGAGGCTGCGGCCACCGCGCAAAGCACGGTAACAAGACGCACGACAACGAACGGGCTGAAGGGGAACCGGGTTTGGAAGCGCTGCAATAGGTGGACCATCATGGGTCGGCGGAAGCTGGGACCGCGGGATGCGATTGCGCCACCAGACTTCATTGGGTTCAAACCAAATGTCCCCGGCAGCCGGGTTGTCACAGGCCCGTAACGCTGTCTTAACATCATCAAAGGTTGCGATGGATCCGGTGTCTCGAGGTAGGGACGGGCGGCCCGCCCGTCCGGGCCTGCTTACGGGTCCATTCGTAGTTCCCGGACGCCCGGGCCGGGCGTCCCTAGCCAATACAACCTCATCCCAGGTATGACTTGTCGCAATACTCGGTGTAGTAGTAGTCGCTGAGCGCCAGTTCCATGCCGTTCAGCACGGCTCCAAAGCAGGGAACCTCGGTCCCGGTGAGCTTGCGGACGCAAATCTGGGCGGCCTTGGCCCGGACAAAGCTGAACCGAAGGGTGAACACCGAACCGTCCACGTGGGGCAGGAGGATCATCGCGTCACTCACGGGGGCAAGCGGAGGAGAGTCGAGAATGATCCTGTCGTAGCGTTTCCGAAGTTCCGCGATGAGCCGGCTGAACTCCGGGCTGTTCAGCACGTGGGTCGGGTTGGGCGCCCGCCCTCCCGACGGCAGAACATCGAGATTTTCCGCCGACTTCTTGACGATCACGCTATCCAGGTCCGCGCCCGCCTCGCAGGCGCCAATGAGCCCCGTGGCATTGGAGAGGTCGAAC
>CAZGOX010000217.1:0-4730 GCA_964527955.1 uncultured Opitutaceae bacterium
CCGCTTTGTTTGCAGGTGTTCTTTTTCTCGCTTGCGTCACGGCGCACGGACAGCGAATGTCTGTCACTGAAATGGTGGAGGATACGAGTTTTGAACTCGTCTGTGTTCTGCGTGCCACGCAGACGATCACGCCAAGCAATCCCATCCCCCATGGTGGACCAGACCGGGCTCAAACCGGCGACCTCCTCGTTGCGAACGAGGCGCTCTATCAAGCTGAGCTACTGGCCCGTTGGGAGGGGAGAGTTTTCAACCCCGGGGCGCCAAGTCGACACCAATTTTCAACGGCGGAGCCAATAGACGACAAATGGGGCCAGGATGAAAATGCCCATGATGACGTAGAGAAGGACCTGGGTCCTGAAGGCCTTGGATTCGTTGTCGTCAGGGGGAAGCATTGGATTGCGGAGAGACACCAGAATTGCCCGCCAGGGTAAAGGGATAAGTGGGTGGGAAGAAAGGAGCGAACTTGCCTTTTGCCCATTCATTCCTGTGCTCTGACGGACCCAAACACCACCGGAGAGTCGCACGATTCATGGCTACCCAAGTTTCTCAGATCACCGTCCTGTCCCCCGGATTGTTGGGCTCTTCCGTGGCCCGCGCGGTGCGGGCCCGCAACATGGCAAAGCGCATCGTGGTCTGGGCGCATCGGCCCGAGCGGAGGAAGGAAATCTCAAGGCAGCACTGGTGCGACGAGGTGGCGGAGACCCTGGCGGACGCCGTGAAGGGGGCCTCGCTGGTCGTGATCGCGGCCCCGGTGGACTACATTGTCTCGCTGGCCGGCGAGATTGCGCCACACCTGCGCGACGGTGCTATCGTGACGGACGTCGGGAGCGTCAAGGGACACATTGCCAGGAAGGCTCATGGCGCCCTCGGGGCCAAGGGCTACTTTGTGGGCTCCCATCCCATGGCAGGGTCGGAAAAGACCAGCTGGACGCACGGAACCGCGGACTTCTTTGAGGGCAAGACATGCTTTGTGACCCCGCTTGAAGCGACTGCGCCGGCGGCGGCAAGCGCCGTGGGCACCTTCTGGAAGCAGCTTGGCATGAATGTGGTGGTGGTCGACCCGGACAAGCACGACGAAATCGTGAGCTTCATCAGCCACCTGCCGATGGCGCTGGCCTCGACCCTCTCCCTCGTCATGGCCCGGAAGGACGTCGCCTGGCGCGGCTATGCCGGCGGCGGGCTGCGGGACATGACCCGCATTGCGGCCAGCGATCCGAGGATCTGGAGGCCCATCTTTGAGCAGAACAGAGGTGCCGTCCTGGAGGCTGTGAAGGAGTTCCAGAACGAGCTCAAGGTGCTTGAGGTCGCCATAGCCCGCGGGGACTGGGACAAGGTGACAGCCAGCCTCGACAGGGCCAAGACCTACAGGGACGGCTTCAAGCCCTGAAATGGACTTGGCGGGCCGGTCTCTTTGCCCGACCCTACGGGTTCGATGCCCCTGACGGATCCCCTGCCCATTATGCCGTTCACCAGCCCTGTGAGGGGGCGGGTGGTTGTGCCGGGCTCGAAGAGCATCACGAACCGGGCCTTGCTGCTGGCGGCGCTCTGCAACCGGCCGGTCACCCTGGAGGGGGCGCTTTTCAGCGACGATACCCGGATCATGGCAAGGGCCTTGGAAAGCCTTGGGATCCGGATCGCGGAGGATGAGAAGGGGGCTTCGATTTCCGTCCTGGGGTGCGGCGGGGCGATCCCGGCGGAGGCCGCCTTGCTGCATGTGGGCCTCGCGGGGACCGCTGCCAGGTTCCTGACGGGGCTCTGCGCGGCCGCACCGCGCGGAAGGTATCGCATCTCCGGGACCGACCAGATGCACGGGCGCCCGATGAGAGGGCTGATCGACGCCCTGCGCTCGCTGGGAGCCGACATTGCGTGCCTTGGAAAGGAGGGTCACCTTCCCATCGAGATCCGGGCACGGGGCCTCCGGGGGGGCGCGGTCTCCATAGACGCAAGCGAAAGCAGCCAGATGCTCTCGGCACTCCTTATGGTTGCGCCGCTCGCCCGCGGTGAGGTCCTTGTGGAGCTGTCCAAACCCGTGCGGGAGCCCTATGTGGCGATGACGCTCCAGCTGATGCGCCAGTTTGGGGTCGATGCCGGCCCGCACCTTCCTTCCGGCGGGCCCCGGGTTTCGGTGCCGTCAGGGACCTACCGCCTGAACGAGGGCCGATACCGGGTCGAGCCGGACGCCTCGTCGGCGAGCTACTTTGAGGCGTTGCCGCTGGTGTGCGGGGGTTCCGTGGAGCTTCCGGGTCTTCGGCGGGATTCCCTACAGGGAGACATGAGGTTTGCCGAGGTCCTCGGGGCGGCGGGGCTCTCGGTTGCGCACGATGCAAATGGGATCGAGGCAAGTTTTGCGGGCGGGGACCGGCGCGGGATTACGCGGGATTTCAGGGAGTTCTCGGACACGTTTCTGACGCTCGCGGCGATCGCCCCCCTGCTCTCGGGACCGACGGTCATCACGGGCATTGGGCACTCCCGGAAACAGGAGACCGACCGGGTGGCCGGCATGGCCCGGGAACTGCGCAAGCTCGGGCAGGGCGTGGTCGAGGCCGACGACTCCCTGGCAATCACCCCGCGGCCGCTGATCGAAGGCCAGACGATCGAGACCTATGGCGACCACCGGTTCGCCATGAGTTTTGCGATCCTTGGCTGCCATGACCTGCGCGGAGACGGAAGCCCCTGGCTGACGATCCGGGATCCGGGCTGCTGCGCAAAGACCTATCCAGGATTCTTCGATGCACTGGAGGCGCTGCGGACATCCTCGGGAGCCGAGGCGCGATGAACCGGCCCTACCCCCAGCTCGAGATGGACCCGGTGTACGGGATTTCCCATGCCATCGTGGAAATCGTCTACCAGATCTGTTTTCGCGGGGAAATCTCCGGCCTGGAGAATCTTCCGAAGAGCGGGGGGTACATCGTGGCCGCGAACCACGCGAGCCTACTGGATCCTCCCATTGTGGGACTCTATTTGCCGAGGCAGGTGCAATTCTTCGCCCGCCAGACCCTTTGGAAGCCCGGTTTCGCCGCATGGTGGCTCAACTCCGTCGGCTGCATTCCCGTGGACCGGGACGGTGGGGGCGACTTCGGCGCCCTGAAGAATGTCCTGAAGGCGCTGAAGGATGGCCGGGTGGTCATTCTCTTTCCCGAGGGGACGCGGTCGCCGGATGGGAGGCTGCGCTCGCCGAAACCGGGAGTGGGCTTCATCGCGTGCAAGTCGCAGGCCCCCGTGGTGCCCGCGCGCATTTTTGGATCCTCGGATGCCTTTGGCCGGGGCGGCAGGCTCCGGCCCGGCGTCCCGGTCGCCGTCACCTATGGCAGGCCGCTGCTTCCTGCAG
Source organism: uncultured Opitutaceae bacterium (assembly GCA_964527955.1). Classification (GTDB taxonomy): domain Bacteria; phylum Verrucomicrobiota; class Verrucomicrobiia; order Opitutales; family Opitutaceae; genus Palsa-1447. Next base: position 3,329 of record CAZGOX010000217.1, read on the forward strand.
ACTACGACAATCCGAACGCGGGCCGGGACAGGCCGATGCACGCCGCGGAGAAGATCATGTCGGCAATTGCGGCGCTGGAGCGCCCGGAGCCGCCGGTCCTCTAGCAGGCTGTCACTCGAGACCGCTCGCCTTCCGGGCTCGCTTGAGGACCACGGAAGCAACCGCCCGGGCCCGCTCCGCGCCCTCCCGCAGGGTGCGCTCAATGTAGCCGGGATCGGAGGCCAGCTCGGCCCTGCGGGCCCGTGCGGCCGAGAAATACGTCCAATAGTGCTCGAAGAGCGCCTTCTTGAGGTCCCCATAGCCGAGCCCTCCCGATCGCAGTCGGTTCTCGATGTCCGAGGCGATTTCCGGTGGGGCGACGAGCTTCAGAAGCTGCACGGCAAGGTTGCGGTCGGCGTCGGGCTTGGGCTCCTGGGGCGTCCGGCTGTCCATGACGATGGACATAACCTTTTTCCTGAGGGCCTTCTCGTCGCCGAAGATCTCGAGGGTGTTCCCGTAGCTCTTGCTCATCTTCTGGCCGTCGAGGCCCGGGACCACGGCCACGCTCTCGCGGATTTCCGGCTCGGGAACGACGAACGTCTCGCCATAGGCCTGGTTGAACTTGATGGCGATGTCCCGGGCCATCTCGACATGCTGCTTCTGGTCCCGACCGACCGGGACCGAATTGGTGTCGTAGAGGAGAATGTCCGCGGCCATCAGGACGGGGTACGCGAAGAGGCCGAAGTTCGGGGAGAGCCCTTTGGCAATCTTGTCCTTGTAGCTGTGGGCCCTCTCGAGAAGGCCCATCGGGGTGAGGCTGCCGATCATCCAGGTCAGTTCGCAGACTTCCGGCACGTCGCTTTGGCGCCAGAGGACGCAGGTCGCCGGATCCAGCCCGCAGGCGAGCCAGTCCAGGGCGATCCCATGGCTGTTCCTACGGCGCTCCTCCGGATCGAAGACGGAGGTCATCGAGTGGTAGTCGGCGATGAAGTAAAAGCAGTCGCCCCGGGCCTGCGCCTGGATGGCGGGACGCATCGCGCCGAAATAGTTGCCGATGTGCAGGGTTCCCGAGGGGGTGATCCCGGTGAGGGTTCGCATGGTGGAGATCAATCGCGCCGGGGCACCTGGGTCACGGTCTGGTTCGACCTGGCGATGGTCGCCGGCGGCAGGTAGCCGCCGAAGGCGATTGCGGGAGCGACGAAGGACCGGGGGCCCAGGATGGCCCCGGGGTTCAGGACGGAATTGCAGCCGACCTCGGCGCGGTCGCCGACCAGGGCGCCAAGCTTGCGCATTCCTGAGTCATGGACGCCGTCGGGGGTGTGGACCCGGACCGGTTTCCTGTCCAGCCGCAGGTTGGAACAGATGACACCAGCCGCGAGATGCGAGCCGTTGCCCAGGACGGAGTCGCCCACGTAGTTGAAGT
>CAZGOX010000218.1:0-4717 GCA_964527955.1 uncultured Opitutaceae bacterium
GCAGCCGCCGCAGACCGAGGCCATCGAGGTCGAGCCGTTGGAGGCCATGATCTCCGCCGTCACGCGGATCGAGTAGGGGAACGCGTCCTCCGGGGGGAGGACGGGCACGAGCGAACGCTCGGCAAGGGCGCCGTGTCCGATCTCGCGGCGGCCCGGGCCGGTGAAGCGGCCGGTCTCGCCCACGGTGAACGGGGGCATGTTGTACTGGAGGATGAACGACTTGGAGGTCGCTCCCCCGGTGAGGCCGTCCATGCTCTGGGCTTCCTTGGTCGGGCCGAGCGTGGTGACAACCAGGCCCTGGGTGTCGCCGCGCTCAAAGATCGCGGAACCGTGGACGCAGGGCAGCACGCCCGTCTCGCAATGGATCGGGCGCAGCGATTTGGCGTCGCGTCCGTCGGAGCGCACGCCGCGCTCGAGCACGGTGCGGCGGTATTCCTTGTACTGGAGGTCCTCGAAGACGACGTCGAGTTCGTGCGGGGCGAAGCCGGTCTCGCCGAGCTCGGCGACCAGGGCCGCCTTGGCCTCGTCCTTGAGCGCCTTGATGTTGAGGATGCGGACGGCCTTCTCCTTGCCGTAGATGGCATCGGGAATCTTCGCGGCGACGACGCGCTCGACGATCGCGCGGGTGGCGGGCTTCGCGGTGACGAGCTCGATCTGGACCTTCGGCTTGCCGACGGCGGCCACCAGCTCCTTGATCGCCTTCAGGATCGGCTGGATCGCGTTGTGCGCGAATTCCAGGGCCTCGATGAAGCGCTCCTCGGGAATCTGGTCCGCCGAGCCTTCGATCATGAGCATGTCCTTCTCGGTGCCCACGTAGATCAGGTCGAGCGTCGAGGAGAACATCTGCTCGATGGTCGGGTTCACCACGAACTTGCCGTCCACCTGCCCGATGCGGGCCGCGGCGATCGGCCCGTTCCACGGGATGTCCGAAATGGCCAGGGCCGCGCTCGCGCCGTTCAGCATCGAGATATCGGACTCATTGGCCTGGTCGGCGGAAAGGAGCAGGCCGATGATCTGGACCTCATTGCGGAATCCCTCGGGGAAGAGCGGGCGACAGGGGCGGTCGCACAGGCGCGAGGTCAGGATTTCCTTCTCGGAGGGGCGTCCCTCCCGCTTGAAGTAGCCTCCGGGGAAGCGCCCGGCCGCGGAGTACTTTTCGCGGTAGTCGACGGTCAGGGGGAAGAAGTCCTGGCCGGGGCGGATCGTGGAGGCCACGCTGGCGGCCACAAAGACGACGGTCTCGCCGACGGTGACGGTTACGGCTCCACTGGCGAACTTGGCCAGCGAGCCGGCGCCAAAGGAGATCCCATATTCAGGGACGGATACGGTATGTTTCTGATTCATTGTCTTGTCTTGGATTAAATTCGGCCGGACCCCGCTTTGCGGGACGGCACGACAGTTGTTTGGGGCTTGATGCCGGCGCGCGGGCCGGCGGGGGCCTTGCGTCTTCTCGCTTCGGTCGAGAGATTTCCGTTTGGCGCCTGGCGCAGGAGGCAAACGGAAATTTCCCGGTCTAAAGTCGAGTGTCGGAATGACAACGGGCGATCCGCGGATCGGATCGCCCGTAGGACGAAAGGGGTTACTTGCGAAGGTTTAGCTTCTGCAGCAACTCGTTATATTTCGGCAGGTTATGCCGTTTTAGATAATCGAGGAGCTTGCGACGGCGGCTCGCCATCTGCAGGAGGCCCCGGCGGGAGTGGAAGTCCTTGCGGTGCGTGCGCAGGTGCTCGGTCAAGTGATTGATCCGGGCGGTGAGCAGCGCTATCTGGACCTCGCTGGAGCCGGTGTCCTTCTCGTGGATCTTGTATTCTGCTATGATTTCGGGTTTTGCGACTGTTGCCATGGTACTGAGGTTGAGTGGCGCGACCCCCGGGGCCTCGCGGCCCCGCGGCACCCGCTTCGCCCCATTCTGAAGGGGTTTGGCCGGCGCCACCGTTATCACCCCGAGAGTCGGGGTGGGTCGTGGCCGAACCCCCAACCGAGGGATTCAGCTAACGTGACTCGCCAGCCTTCGGGGTAACCGAACCGTCTGCAAGCGCAAATTGGCGCTTCTAGCCGGCCTTGATGAAGATATCCCTAATCTCTTCGCACCCTGGCAGCTTGCGGATCCTTTCGGCGATGGCGGCACGGTGGAGGAAGAGTTCGCTCCTGACGACCGCGTGCGACGCGTGGACCAACAGGCGTTTGCCGCGATCAATGCGGACGGCGTTGGAGTAGGCCGCGTTGGCAGGCCCCACGAGCGCCGACCAGTTGTCCCGGATCGTCTGCTCCGGCGAGGGCCTTCCAATCTGGTACTTGGTCATCAGCTTCTCGACGGCATCCCCAAGGGTCTGTGCCTGTCGGCTTCGCGAGCGGCCCCTGTCCTCCGGAAGGTGCCGGAGGCCGGCCACCAGGTTCTGCACAGCCCGGCTGAACTGATGGGGCTCGATCTCCATAAAAGCTTCTTTTTCGGGTGTTGAAATGCACCCTGTTACCCCTTGGCTGCCCGCTTTGCCTCCGCCCGGGCCTCGGCCGCCTTCATATGCTTGTAGAACGAGTTCTCAAACCGCAGAAACGCGATCAAGAACCCGGCCGTGCCGTCGAGGATGCCCAGCTGAAGGACGTACGCCTTGAAGAATGCCCACTTGGCGCGCTGAAGTGCCAGGAAGAATCCGAGGAACCCGCCAAAGCGCTTGCGCCCCGCGCCCTTGGCGACCGTCAGGGTCGTGTAGCGGTCCATCTTCTGGATCGCCTCCGAGAGATTCCGGTACGGTATCTGGGAGATCGGGTTCCTCATCCGGCCGAGCCGGCCCTTCAACACGTACCCCTCGTGCACGTGGTCCCCGACCGCGTACTCCATCATCCCGCGGCGGAACAGCTGGGGCTGGCGGAAGTCCGGGTACCAGCCGGAGTGCCGGATTTCCTTTCCGAGAAACGTGTTGCGTCTCGGCACCAGGTAGGCGTCGGCCGAGCCCGGGTCAGCGACGATCCTGAGGATTTCGTCGCGGGCAGCGGGGGTGCACCGCTCGTCGGAGTCCAGGCTGAAGATCCAGGGCAGCGCGGTATGGGTGATGCCGGCCTGGCGAAGCTCGCCAAACCGGTTGAACGGCAGTTGGACGACCCTGGCCCCATACTCCTTCGCGATCTCGACGGTGCGGTCGGTGCTGAAGGAGTCGATGACAACGATCTCGCCCGCCCAAACGACGCTCTCCAGGGCTGCGGCGATTTTCAGCTCCTCGTTGTGGGCGAGGATGAATACGGACACGGGCGGGGGAAGCGACATGCGGCAGTTCTCTTTTGGGCCGGGGGTCGGGTTCTGTCAAACTGCTCCGGGGTAGGGACGCGTGGCCCGCGCGTCCGGGCAAACTCTAAAGTCGTTCTAAAGCCCAGGATGAATGGGGCTTTTCAAGACGGGCCGAAGGGTTGCGAACGAGGCCTAAAGCGGATCCGGACGGCCGGGCCGGCCGTCCCTACCTTAGAGTGGCCTTTATTGCCTCAAACACCTCGTCCTCGCCGATGCGGCGCACGCAGTAGCTCTTGTACGCGTTCGCCGGGTTGCATTCGGCGGGAGCCACGCATGCGGAACCGCATGGCATCGACGCCTGGAGAACCTGGTGGCCCGTCCCGAGCGGACCCCAGAGCGCGCGGCTCTGGGAGCCGAAGAGCGCCACAACCCTGGTCCCGACCGCGGAGGCTATGTGCATCGGCCCGCTGTCGTGGCAGAGGAGCACGTCGACCCTGGCGATCAGCGCGGCGAGCCGCGCCAGGGAAAGGGGCCGGTCGAAGGTGGCGATTGGCGTCGCTGCCATTCTCGCGATCTCCCGGATCAGCGAGGCCTCCTTCGCGCCGCCGACCATCATGACGACGGCCCCAAGCTCCCGCTGCACCCGGTCCGCGGTCCGCGCGAAGCGCCCTGCGGGCCAGATGCGAAAGCTGCTGCTGCTGCCAGGGTGGACCAGGACCACCGGCAGGCTGGCCGGATTGCGCTCCACCAGGAGGGATGAGGCCGCCGCAAGATCCGCGTCGGGCACGTCGAGGCTGACCTTCCGAGTAGCCACGGGCACGCCCGCGGGCTCGAGCAGGCTCAAGTAGTGCTCGGTGATGTGGCGCGCCTCGTACACGGCGGGATCGACCGGAACCGCATGCGTGTAGGCGAGCCGCTGGCGGAGCCGTCCCTTCTTCCATGCGAAGCCGGCCCGGAAGGGGGCGCCGGTGATCCGCGTGCACAGGGCCGTGCGGTCGTTGTTGTCGATGTCGAATACGTGCGTGAACCCGGCCGACCGCAGCCGGCGCAGGAGGCTTAGGCTCCGCCCGAGCCGCCGCCCTCGGCGCGGAACCTGCCACACGTCCGGGCGATCCGGGTTCATCGCCAGGATTTCCGCATATCCTTCGTCAGCCAGGACGGTCAGCCGGGCCGCGGGCCAGTGCAGGCGCAGGTTCGAGAGAAACGACCCGAGCAGGACGAGATCGCCGACATAGTGGCGGCGGATGACGAGGATGTTCGGCGGGGCGGTGTCGGCCACGGGGTTCAATGGCTCCCGCCTCAGCCGTGCTGTCCGTCGTACAGCGACCGGTAGAGCGTGTTGCCTGCGTAGAGCTTGGCGTGGTCGCCGGTGGCGATGATCCGGCCGCGGTCGAACACAAGGATCATGGACGCCGCACGGATCGTGCTGAAGCGGTGGGCGATGATCAGCACCGTCTTGCCGACGACGAGCTTGGCCAGCGCCGCCTGGATGGC